>NZ_JAAGMH010000123.1:0-112171 GCF_010548505.1 Streptomyces sp. SID14515
CACCGGCCGTACCGCCCGCCCCGGCCCGTACGGGCTTCGCGGCCGCGGCGGCGGCCCGGGGCGCCCGCTCGGGGGCGGCGCCACGCCCCTGGGCCAGCACATAGCGCCGCCGGGCCCGCATCTGCCGCACCTTGCGTACGGAGGCGATGAGGCCGGCGATCAGCGTTCCGCCGTACAGCCAGCCGGCGTGCACGGCGAGGGCGGTGACCAGGCCCATGATCTGCCCGCCGACCCCGTCGGACCCTCCGGAGATCGGGAACACCCCGACGGCGAAGGCGATGGGCACGCTGATCGGCGCGGTGACCAGATCGGCGGGACGGACCCAGAGCGCGGTCAGCGCGCTGACGGGCAGGAAGAGCAGCCCGTAGACGAGCTCCGAGCTGCCGAACAGCAGCCGGTCGACGCAGGCGAGCACGAACATCGTGAGCGCGGCGAACAGCCCGGCCCCGATCCCGGTGAGCCGGGGGTTGGGGAACCGCCGCAGCGCGAGGACCACGGGCGGCACGCTGCGCACCCGCACCCGGTACACGGCGGAACTCTCGACGGGCATGCCGCCCGGCTCGGGCGGGGCGGGCGCGGCCTGCGGGGGCTGCCTGCGCTGCGGGGGTCGTGTCCTGTGCTGCTCCACCCGCACAACGTAGGTCGCGGAGGGCGGGGAATCAGGCGTTGGACACGCGCTTTGGCCGACCTTGGGGTTGCGTTCGATGTCACACGGCCGAAAAGCCGCACTGTTGAGCACCCGCGCCGTCGATCTCGAAGCAGGTGTCGACCGACCACTCGGACCGAGGTCTACTGGACCACTTGTGGCACTGGAGACAGGGGAACAGCACATGGAATACGACGTACTGGTAGTGGGCGGTTCCGGCATCGACTCGATCGTGCGCGTGGACGAGTTGACCGTGCCCGACGGCGACTATCTGCCGGTGCCGCCCATCCGCGACTACGTGGCGCACACCGGCAACGGCGTGGCCCTGGGCTTCCACGCACTGGGCAGGAAGACGCAGTTCATCGACTACATCGGTGAGGACCTGCTGGGTCGTAAGATCCTGGACCGGTACCGGGACGTCGGCCTGCCCTGCGACTACCTGCCCGCCCCTGCGGGAACACCGCGCAGCGTCAACCTGGTGGACAAGGCCGGACGCCGGTTCTCCTTCTACGACGGACGCCATCCCGCGGACCTGCTGATGCCGCAGACCTTCTGCGGCCCGCACTTCGACCGCGCCCGGCACATCCACCTGTCCTACAGCCACTTCAATCGGGAGCTGTTCGACGCGGCACGCGCGGGCGGTCGTACCGTCTCCACGGACCTGCACGCCTGGGACGGATCGAACCCGGCCTCCCACCCCTGGGCGTACGGAGCCGACCATGTCTTCTTCAGCGCGGCGGTGCTCAAGGACCGGGTGGCCGACGGGCTCCGCACGATCATCTCGGAGGGGCGGGCCGAGGTGGCCGTCGCCACGGACGGCGACAACGGGTGCTTCGTACTGGAACGGCACGGGGACGGCGTGGTCCGGCACTTCCCGGCAGTGGTGCCGGAACGGCCGGTCGTGGACAGCAACGGCGCCGGCGACGCCTTCCTCACCGCGTTCCTGCACACCCGGCTCAACGGTGGGGACCTGGGCGCCAGCGTCCTCGCCGGTTCGGTGTCGGGCGCGTTCGCCTGCGGTCATCACGGTACGCATGAGGCCCTGATCACCGCAGAGGAACTCCGCAGGGCCTCACTGCGGGCCGGAGGCGACCCCGATAAGCAGTGACACTTCTGGTGGCGGCTCCGGGGCCGGCGGCGACGGGCCACACCGAGGTGTCGAACTGGGGTTCGGAGGAGACCTACTCGCCCTTGTCCCTGTACCGTGATACGCGCACGTAGGCGATGGCGTGCTCGGGCTGCCGCGGAAACGAGGGGCCGGTGAGCACGCCTGGAGTCGCGGCCGATCCCACCCTTCTTGATCTTGAGCGGATGTTTGTGCCATGAGTACTAGTATCGGAATCGTCGGTCTGCCGAATGTCGGCAAGTCGACCCTGTTCAACGCCCTGACCAAGAACGACGTGCTGGCGGCCAACTACCCGTTCGCCACGATCGAGCCGAACGTCGGCGTGGTCGGCGTCCCGGACCCGCGCCTGAACAAGCTCGCGGAGATCTTCAAGTCCGAGCGGCTCCTCCCGGCGACGGTGGACTTCGTCGACATCGCCGGCATCGTCCGCGGCGCTTCGGAGGGCGAGGGCCTGGGCAACAAGTTCCTCGCGAACATCCGCGAGTCCGACGCGATCTGCCAGGTCATCCGGGCCTTCAAGGACGAGAACGTCATCCACGTCGACGGCAAGGTCTCGCCGAAGGACGACATCGAGACGATCAACACCGAGCTGATCCTCGCCGACCTCCAGTCCGTCGAGAAGGCCGTCCCGCGCCTGACGAAGGAGTCCCGCCTCCAGAAGGACAAGGTCGCGGTCCTGGCCGCGGTCGAGGAGGCCCAGAAGATCCTGGAGTCCGGCCAGACGCTCTTCGCCGCGGGCATCACCGCCGGCACGGAGAAGGGCCGGCTCCTCCACGAGCTGCACCTGCTCACCGTCAAGCCGTTCCTGTACGTCTTCAACGTCGACGAGGACGAACTGGTCGACGAGGACTTCAAGAACGAGCAGCGCGCCCTGGTCGCCCCCGCCGAGGCTATCTTCCTGAACGCCAAGATCGAGTCCGAGCTGATCGAGCTCGACGACGACGAGGCCCTCGAACTGCTCCAGTCCATGGGCCAGGAAGAGCCCGGCCTCGCCACCCTCGGCCGCGTCGGCTTCGAGACCCTGGGCCTCCAGACCTACCTCACGGCAGGCCCGAAGGAAGCCCGCGCGTGGACCATCAAGAAGGGCGCCACGGCCCCCGAGGCGGCCGGTGTGATCCACACCGACTTCCAGAAGGGCTTCATCAAGGCGGAGATCATCTCCTTCGACGACCTGGTGGAAACCGGCTCCGTCGCCGAGGCCCGCGCCAAGGGCAAGGCCCGCATGGAGGGCAAGGAGTATGTGATGCAGGACGGGGACGTGGTGGAGTTCCGCTTCAATGTGTAGCGGCTGACTTATCACCACGTTGCTGATCTGGCAAACATGCAGGTCAGATAGGGTCCGACTCTTCAGGGTCGGGCCCTTGGTTCTTTCCCGTGCTGGGATGGTGCTGGGATAGCTGACCCCTTGTCACCTGCCGTCACCCCTGGTCATCCGTACCGTGCTGGGATTGCGCTGGGATGGGATGGGATGGGGGTGCCCCGTGCTGGGATTTGCGCGAGCAGGGCACAGGCCGAGCTGTGAAGGTAGTGCGCGGCGTGGCGCTTTTCCTACTCGTTTGACACACTCGAGGTATGGGTGAGGCGATGTACGGCATCGGAGAAGGGCCGGCGACGCGGGTGAGCCTGTCGCTGCCGGAGGGGACGGCGGAGGCGATCCGGGCGCGAGTGGGGAAGCGGGAGTTTTCCGCGTTCATCGCCGAGGCGGTCGAGCGTGAGCTGCGTGGGCAGGTTTTGGACGAGTACCTGGCGGACTACGAGAGTCGTAAGGGGCCGGTCTCCGAGCCGGCTCGTCAGCGGGCGCGGCAGGTCTTCGACGAGGTGTTCGCCGAGGAGGCCGAGTGGCCCGCCGTAGGTTGAGTCACGAGGGGACGCTGGTCCTCGACAGTGAGGGACTCTCGAAGTTGCTCGCTGACGACGAGCAGGTGGTGGCTCTGATCGCTGAGGCGCGCTCGCGCGGCATGGAGGTCGTGATCTGTGCGCTCACCATTATCGAAGCCGTGCACGCTCGTACGAACAAGTCCCGTCTGAACTGGGTGCTTTCCGGGCTGCGGGTCGTCCCGGTCGGTGACGAGGAGGCGAGGGCGGCCTCGCAGTTGCTGATGAATGCCGGGTTGCACGGACACAAGTACGCGATCGACGCGGCCGTCGCCGAGGCCGCGCTGCGACAGCACCGGCCCGTGGTCATGCTGACTTCCGATATTGACGACATGGCCAAGCTGTGCGGCGAGCGGGTCCGGCTCGTGGCGGTGTGATTTCCCTTGGTCCGGCTCAGTAGGAGCGAGGTCCGTAGGGGCTCCAGTGACCGAGGAAGGGCTTGAGGTCGTCGCCGCTGGGTTTCGGCGGCGTGGGCAGTTTCGGCGCTGAGGCCGATTCGGTGAGGTTTTGGAGGTGCGCGTCCGCGAACGCGAGCCACGCCTCGACCTCGGTCCGCTCCTGCCCGGGCGGAAGTGATGTGGCATGGACGCCTACTGCTGCGACGTATTCAGTCAGGCGGCTGGCCTGGTACCAGGTGTCTGCCTGTTCCCCAGGTGTTTGACGCGGTAGGCGTGGGCGTAGGCGGCGTGGGCTTCCTGCATGGCGGCTTCCCAGCGCTTTTGCTGTACCTCTCTGGCTTGCTGGTCTGCAAGGCGTTTGCGTTCTGCGACCTCGCCGCGGAGTCCGACCTCCTGCACGATCTCGGCGAGTTGTTCTTCCAGAGGCCGGTCGGGGAGATCTGCCCATTCGCTTGCACGGTGCGGGCTGCCGCCGCGGAGTATGAAGCGTAGGCGGCTGGAGGGGGTGTAGTCGAAGCGGGGGATGCGCATCCATGAGTGCTTCTTGGCGTCGGCGAGTTCCTTGTCTGTGGGGACGTGTTCGCTGCGGTCCTGTTCTTGGAGGACGAGGACTCCGACACTTTCGCCTTGGGCGGTGATGGAGAAGTGCGGTGGTGCCGTGCGGCGCCTATGGGGCGGGGGCGCGCCTTGTGTGGTTCCGAGCGATGTCGTGTGGCCTTGGGCTGTGGTGGCGGCGATGAGGGTTTGGATGATGCGCAGGGCTCGGCCCTGGAGGGGTTTGGTCAGGCCCATGGGCTGCGGTTGCTTTTGGAGGGCGGCCACGACGGCATGGGGTTTGGTGAGTCTGGCCAGCACAGGGAGCGGGGTGAGTTCCGCGAGGCGCCAAGCAGGGATGTCGACCAGCTTGATCTCGTAGCCGCGGTGGGTGCGGTATCCGTGGATTTCCTGCGTGTGGGGGATCTTGCCGGACTTGCGGGCGGCGTTGACCCGTGACGCCCAATTCACCGCGTGCGGGCCGGATTCGATGGGCTTGATGAGACAGCCGTCGTTCGCAACGGCCAGTTCATCGAGTAGCTGGTCCGCGTAGTTCGCAAGGGCCTTCGGCACGGCTCGGGGGCGCGACGGTGCCGATTTTCGGGCGGGGCGCTCCGGCGGTCGGGTGCTCTGCTCCACGGGGCGGATGCCGCGTTCGATGAGATGCTGCCGCCCCTTCTCGGTGAGGTGGGCGCTCCAATGCCCGCGGCGTTTGGTGACTTTGATGAGCCCTCGGTTCTGAGGGCTTGTCCGCTGGTCTTGTACGTGCTGTCTGGCCAGACTCCGTCGGGACACCCCTGGCCCACCCAGCCGAGCACTGCCCGCTGCCGCTTGTTGAGGTCCTGTTCCATGTAGCCTCCCGCCGTCCCCTGGGTGCCCTGACTCCGGAGACGATGCCCGCTGCCCTTGCGGGAATTCTGGGTTGTTGAAAGGACTCCTCGTTCGGATGAGAGATATTGAGGGCGTGTTTACGGCGAGAGTCCCGGGCGGCTACGCAGCCTCGTCGCGCATGGCGGACTGGGCCGACTCGCTTTCGATGCCGATGACTTCGACGGTCACGCCGCGAGCGGCGAGGGCCTTCGCGGTCTGGGCCAGGGTGATGGCGGAGAACGGGAAGAGGGAGTCCGGCGTGAGCTTGGCTCCGTCCTTCAGAAGGATCGCGAAGACGACGCGGCGCGGGGTGAAGTCCTCGGGGATGCTGCGGGCCGGATCGCTGTTGACGTGTACGGACCGGGCGAACTCCGCGCGTACGGCCGCATTCTCGAAGAGGAGCTCAACGGAGACGCGCGCCTGGCTGAACAGGTGACTCAGCGGGCTAGAGGAGTGCGCGGGCTTCACGAGGACAAGAGTGTCGTCCTCGGTGAACAGGTCACAGATCTCGACGGAGTTGCTTGCCCGAAAAGGGTTGTGGACATTCTTCTTGTCCAGGCAGACCCAGCCGCGACGGGCCTGGGCGGCCAGCTTGTTGTAGTCGCCTTCGTCTACGGGACGCATCACGCGCATACCCTTCTTGTTGAGCTTCTCGACGAGCGGCCAGCGGGGGAGATCGACGGAGGCCGCGTCGGGGAACAAGGGAGCCACGGTCTCGTTGACGTTGCGCAGGTAGCCCGCCCCGAGCTCGTACCACTCACCGTCGAGCAGACAGAAAGTGCGGGAGCGGAGGGAGAAAGTGGCCTCGATCCACTTCATGGCGGTTTCCTTGGACAGGGCTTCCAGGGAGGCGGTGCGCGGGGCGAGCGCGGTCCGTGCGGAGAGCGTGTCACGAAACAGTTCGACGGTGCCCTGCCGGAGCGCCGAGACGCGGGCGCCTGCCTTGATCACACGGGCCCGCTCCAGGACGTAGTCGAGACTGAACTCGTCCCGGAGGTGTGGCGGGCAGGACCCGATCTTGATGGTGCAGGCGGTGGACCGGGGCAGGTCGGTGCTCTGGGAGAAGGGGACGGCGGTGATGATCCGGCCGTCTGCGGGACGGCCGAGCGTGGCGTCCAGTTCCGCGTCGAGCGCGTCGATGAGGGAAGGGTCCTTGACCGCGGTGATGTGCTCGACGAAGGCCAGGTCGGGTTGGGGAACGACGTGCTCGCAGATCGCGGCGATGGCGCGGATGTCCTTGATCAGTGTGGCGGGGGTGGTGCCGAGTTTGATACGGAGACCGATGCCGCCCTCCGCGGTCATGGCCCCGTTCCTGGTGCCGCTCCCTGCGGTGAGGTCGACTTCGTCGAGGTAGCCGCCGAGGTGGCGGATGATCCGCCCGTGGTCCCGGAGTCCGAGTGCCGGTACGGAGGCGCCGGCATGGATCAGGGAACTGTCGATGCGCGCCTGGCCGAGGACGCTGGCGGTGAAGTCCCGCACCTGACGGGGGTTGATGGCGCGGATACCGAAGGACAGACCGAAGTGCGCGTCCTTGAGCTGGGCGGGGAGAAGCCGGTAGCCCTGGTCGAAGCCGATCGCGTACACCACGTCGTCGACGGCGAGCACGAGCAGTGCGCCGGTGCGCTGCTCGCTCTGCAGCAAGTCCGATTCGGCGGCGAGCCGGAGGACATCCTTGCTCCAGGCGGCTTCCTCCTTCGCTACGGCGAAGGACACCGCGAGGGCGGGAACTCCCATGTGATCGCTGACGTCGCGCACGACCGCGTCCAGGGTGTCGAGGGCGCCGACGTCGAGGGCTTCGAGCATCGACTCAGTGGTCGCCTTGACGTGGGTCAGGCGGTACAGGGTGCGCTTCGACGCGGTGCTGGACACAGAGGTCTCCTGGGGCGAGGTTGCGGTGCGGTTCGCTAACACGAGCGGCCTTGCGGGACGGGTGGTGGCGATGCGGACAGGTGTGAGTGCCCGGCAAGGGAGCAGAGGTGCGGCGATGAGGACGCCGGTGCGGTCGGACTCGTATGGGGCTGGCGTCCCGGCGGGTGGTGCCGGGGTGATGGTGACGAAGGTGCCAGAAGATTGGAGTGAAATGGTTCGAGAACCTGATAACCCTGGTTATCAACCGCTGACGAAGCCGAGAGCTCGACTGGCGGTAGCGTGTGAGGTGCACTGGGAGAAACGTTCTCGACCGAGAGCACGAGGCAGTCGTCACGAAGGGAGCGGAACCGCATGGCCGGCACACGTGAAGCAACCGCTCCCATCCTGCCCGAGGAGATCTCCTGGCGGATCAGTTACGCCGAAATCGGGACCTTGGCCCAGGTCCAACGTCCCGTCGTCACCACCTGGGCCCGTCGGCACGCGGATTTCCCCGAGCCCGTCGCTTACGAGGGGGTCAGCCCGCTCTTCGACGGCCGTGAAGTCGCCGCATGGCTTCTGTCCACCGGCCGCGGCAATGCCGACGCCGGCCAGATCCGGGCGGAGCTGGTGCTGCACACCCTGTCCGCCTGGAGGCGCGTGATCCCCGCCCGCACCCTGGTCGACACAGTGACCGCACTGCTCTGCCTGCGTCAGCTCCTCGACGAACCGCTCGCCAACCTGCCCTGGCAGACGATCCTGGAGCGTGCTGCCGAGACCGACTTCGACGACACCTTCCTCCGAAGAGAGCTGCGCGAACTGCCGGACGCCGAACGGCAGGGCCCTCTGCTCGCCGTGCTCGCCGACCAGCTCGCCGAGGCCGCCTACACCCCGGCCGAAGCGCTCGAACGGGTCATGGACGCACGCCGCCGCCTGGGCTGCGACGACCTCACCGCCGAGGAACCGATTCCGCCGGTGAGCCGGACGATGGCCCGCCTGACCGGCCTCGCGCGACTGAACGAACGCGAAGAAGGGGCAACGGCCGCCGTCCTCCATCCCCGAAGCGGCGATCTACTAGTCGCCCTGCGCGAATCAGTGTCCGATGCCGAGGATTCGCCCTTCTTCCTCTCCGCGGACCCGATGCCGGACCTGGCCCGGCTCGCCCGCCGCCGCCTCATGGCACAGGGCGTCCAGGAATTTGAGATGGACCTTGCCGACGGTGAGGAACTGGCCACGGAAGACTGGGGAAATCCACACGTCATCGCCTGCTGCCTCCCTTACGAGGCGGCCGAGACCCGCAGCCCGCTCGCCGTCCTGCAGAGCTTGCAGGACCTCACCGACCTCCTCGCCGAGGACCGCACGGCCGTCGTCCTGGGACCCGCCGACGCGCTCGTCCGGCCCCTGCCCGCACGCGGGGAAGCGGACCGCCTCCGCCGGGATTTCCTGAAACAGCACCTCCTCAAGGCCGCGATCAGCCTCCCCGAAGGCGTACTCCCCTTCCGCCCGGCCCACCGCACCGCGATCTGGATCCTGCACCGCACCCCCGAAGGCAAGCGCACCGGCCAGGTCCTCCTCGCCGACCTCTCCTCACGCAGCCTCACCCCGCAGGCCCTGGACGCGCTGGCCGAGGACATCGACATCTTCCGCGATGCCGGTTGGCGGGCAGACAGCCGTCACGAACCGCGCAATGCTGCCGTCGTCCGGGCCACCGCGCTGACCGGCGCACCCGGTGCCGCGTTCACCCCGCAGCACCGCCCGCACGCCGACCGCTACACCCGCACCGTCGTCGAACGCCCGGCCCGCATCTCCGAGACCGAACTCCGGCTGCAGCAGCTGATCGACGAAACCCGTAGCGCCCTCGACCACACGCCCACGATCCGCGCCAACGCCGTCCTGCGCCCCGACGACCAGCCGACCCGCCGCACCACCGTGGCCCGCCTGCTCAAGGACCGCCGCCTGCGCCGACTGCCCGGCCACCGCATCGCCGCCGAACACCTCCTCACGGACGGCGGCGGCCACTACACCGTCCTCACCCCGGCCGAGATCACCGGCAGCGCGCCGGTCGACAGCCACCGCATCGACCGCGCCGTACTCCTCAACACCTACGAGCATGCCTACTTCACCGAACCCGGCGACATCGTCGTCACCGCCACCCCGAGCTTCGGCGCGTACGTCGACGACGAGGGTCTGTCGGTGGTGGCCTTCTCCGCCCGCGTCCTGCGCGTACGGTCCGACGCCGAGCATCCCGTACGGCCTCGCGTCCTGGCGGCGCTCCTGCGCTCGGCGGCCACCGAACACCGGCGGGTGAGCGGCGCGGTCCGCTCTGCTCGCCGCATAGAGGACCTCCTCATCCCCGACCTCCCCGGCGACGAGGCCGAGCGGTACGACACCCTCCTGGCCGACATCGCCCGCCGCACGGCCCTGCTGCGCCAGCACGCGGCGGCCCTCGACGACCTGACCTCCCTGACCGCCGCCGGCCTCGTCGACGGCACGCTGACCCTCACCGAACCCCCTCTCGTCCGACCCTCGTCCGACTCTTGAAGGAGACCCGAGCGCCCATGCCTCCCCGGAAGAAGAAGCCCGCCGACCAGGTGGAGCTGTTCACCGCCTCCACGCCCAAGGAGATCCAGGCCATCCTCTGGAAGGCCGCCGACAAGCTGCGCGGCTCCATGGACGCCAACCAGTACAAGGAGTTCGTCCTCGGCCTGATCTTCCTCAAGTACGTCTCCGACGCCTTCGAAGAGCGCCGCGAACAGCTCGCCAAGGAGCTCGCGGAGGAAGGCATCGCCGAAGACCGCCTGGAGGAGTTCCTGGAGGACCAGGACGAGTACACCGGGCACCATGTCTTCTGGGTGCCCGAGAGCGCCCGTTGGTCCTCGATCTCCGCCAACGCCAAGAGCGGCAACGTCGGCGAGGTCCTCGACCAGGCGATGGACGCCATCATGAAGGCCAACCCGTCGCTGACCGGCGTCCTCGCCAAGATCTTCAACAAGGACAACGTCGACAAGAAGCGCCTGGCCGAACTCGTCGATCTCATTACCGACGCCCGCTTCGGCGGCAGCGACGACAAGCCCGCCCAGGACGTCCTCGGCGAGGTCTACGAGTACTTCCTTGGCAACTTCGCCCGCGCGGAAGGCAAGCGCGGCGGCGAGTTCTACACCCCGAGCAGCGTCGTCCGCCTCCTGGTGGAAGTCCTGGAACCGTACGAGGGCCGGGTGTACGACCCGGCCTGCGGCTCCGGCGGCATGTTCGTCCAGGCCGCCAAGTTCATCGAGGCCCACCGCGGCCGCGGCCACAAGGCCGACATCTCTGTCTACGGCCAGGAACTCAACGAACGCACCTGGCGCCTGGCCAAGATGAACCTCGCCATCCATGGCATCGACGGCAACCTCGCCGCCCGCTGGGGAGACACCTTCGCCGACGACAAGCACCCGGACCTGAAGGCCGACTACGTCATGGCCAACCCGCCCTTCAACATCAAGGACTGGGCGCGCAACGAGTCGGATGCGCGGTGGAAGTACGGGGTCCCGCCGAAGAACAACGCCAACTACGCCTGGCTCCAGCACATGATCAGCAAGCTGGGGGAGCGGGGGACGGCGGGTGTCGTCCTCGCCAACGGCTCGATGAGCAGCCAGCAGAGCGGCGAGGGCGAGATCCGGCAGGCGCTGGTAGACGGGGACATGGTGGCGTGCATGGTCGCGCTGCCGGCGCAGCTATTCCGGACGACGGCGATCCCGGCTTGTTTGTGGTTCCTGGCGAAGGATAAGTCGCCTGGGGGGGTGAAGGGGCAAAGGACAGCGGCTGCGGATCGTCGGGGCGAGATTCTGTTCATCGATGCCCGAGACATGGGCGAGATGGTCGACCGTACCGAGCGCGTCCTGACGGTGGCCGACCTAGCAAAGATCGCGGGGACCTACCACGCGTGGCGCGGGACGACGAGCGCGAAGGACGCGGGGGAGTCGTACGCGGACGTGCCGGGGTTCTGCGCGAGCGCGAACCTGAAGACGGTCCAGGAGCACGGGTACGTGCTGACGCCGGGGCGGTATGTCGGGGCGGCCGAGACGGAGGAAGAGGACGCAGAGGCGGTCGCGGAGAAGATCACACGGCTGACCGAGGAGCTGTACGAGCTGTTCGACAAGTCGGACGCGCTGGCGAAGTCGGTACGGGAGCAGCTGGAGAAGATCGATGGCTGATTGGCGGCAGACCACGGTGGGCGACGTTATGACGTTGCAGCGAGGGTTCGACATCACTAAGTCCCAGCAGAACCCAGGCGATGTACCAGTTGTATCGTCCGGCGGGATTTCAAGTTTTCACGATACGGCGATGGTTTCTGGCCCTGGTGTAGCGATGGGCAGGAAGGGGACTTTGGGGAAGGTCTTCTATCTAGATGGTGATTTTTGGCCGCACGACACTACGTTGTGGGTTAAGGACTTCAAGGGGAATGATCCGCAGTTTGTCTACTATTTCCTGGGCACGCTCAATTTTCTGGGAATGGATGTGGGATCGTCGAACCCGACGCTCAATCGGAACCATGTGCATCCGGTTCCCATTGTTTGGCCTTCGCTTTCTGTGCAGCAGTCGGTCTCGGGGATCCTCGGGGCGCTGGACGACAAGATCGCCGTCAATGAGCGCATCGCGGCCACGGCGGACGAACTGGCATTGTCCCTGGCTTTCGATGAGCGATGGGAAAAGCGGATTCGGCTGAGCGAGATCGCCGATCTCAGTAAGGTTCAGAAGGTCCCTC
Organism: Streptomyces sp. SID14515; assembly: GCF_010548505.1. Lineage (NCBI taxonomy): Bacteria > Bacillati > Actinomycetota > Actinomycetes > Kitasatosporales > Streptomycetaceae > Streptomyces > Streptomyces sp. SID14515. The sequence continues at coordinate 12,039 of NZ_JAAGMH010000123.1, forward strand.
AGGAGATGTCTGACTATCTTGTCGATCACTACAGCCTGCCGGCCTTCGATTCCGGGAAGGCTCCTGATCGTTGTTCTCCGCTCTCGATTAAGAGCGGGAAGTTCGTGATCGATTCCCCCGCGGTCCTTCTGTCCAAGCTGAACCCTGAGATTCCAAGGGTTTGGGACGTGGTGCCTGAAGGGTCGGTTCCCTCTCTGGCGTCAACGGAGTTCCTGGTTCTTGTTCCTGGCCTCGGCATCTCCACGCATGATCTCTGGTCGGTAGTGGCGCAGCGGAGGTTCCTTGAGGAGCTGGCGTCGAAGGTCACCGGCACTTCCAAGAGTCACCAGCGTGTGCGTCCAGCAGAGGTGATGGAGACGGAGGTGGTCGATCCCCGGCAGTTTGGTGAGGTCGGCGACCAGATTCGTTCCCTGGCCCAGTCGATTCTCGCGGCTCGCCGTGAGTCGAAGACCCTCGCCACTCTCCGCGACACCCTCCTCCCCCAACTCATGTCCGGCCGCCTCCGCGTCAAGGACGCCGAGAAGATTGTCGAGGACCACGTATGACCACACACGGGAACGACAACGACAGCAGCAACACCCCCGACACCCCCACCCCCGCCCCCGACAACTTCCGCCCCCTCGAAATCGATTGGGAGTTCCTCGCGCTCGAAGAGCTCTTGGAGCTCGACTGGCCGAAGGCCGAGGGCAATGAGCTCACCCCCGGCTCCGGCCACCGCCGTTCCTGGGACGATCTGATCCTCTACTCCGATCTCCGCGAGGCGATCGAGAGGCTCAACCCTGCCCTCCCCCCGGAGGCCGTGCGTGAGGCTCTCGCGACCGCCGCGACCCCGACCTCGCAGGACACGTACGAGGAGAACCGGACCGCGCACGGCTACCTGACCGATGGCGTCCACTCCGTCACGTACACCGACGCACTCGGCGCCGAGCACACGCCGACTGTCCGGATCGTCGACCTGGAGCACGCGGACGCGAACACGTACCGCGCCGTCCGTCAGGTGACCGTGATCAACGGTGAGCGCAACCGTCGCTTCGACCTCGTCCTGTACGTCAACGGTCTCCCGCTCGCCGTCATCGAGCTCAAGCGGGCCGGCGACCCGAATGCCACCCTCGCCGCCGCGCACACCCAGATCCGGCACTACGTCGAGGAGTTCCCGACCGCCTTCCGCTACAACTCGGTCGTGCTGCTCTCCGACGGGATCACAGCGAAGTACGGCACTCCCTTCACCCCGTACGAGCACTTCGCCCCGTGGAACACTGACGAGTTCGGCGCCCGCGTGGACACCGTGGACGCTGCCGCCGTCCACGCCGACGTCGACATCCCGACCGGCCAGGACCTCGCCCTGCACGGCCTGTTCACCCAGCCCCGCTTCCTCGCCCTCGTCCGGTCCTTCATCAACTTCGTGCCGGCCAAGCGCATGAAGCGCATCGCAAAGCCGCACCAGTACTTCGCGGTCACCCGCGCCGCCGACGCCGTGCGCCGCGCCGCCGCGACCGACGGCAAGGCCGGCGTGGTCTGGCACACCCAAGGTTCGGGCAAGTCCGAGGAAATGGTGCTGACCACCAACCTCGTCATGCGCGACCCCGCCCTGCACAACCCCACCGTCGTGGTCGTCACCGACCGCACCGACCTCGACGACCAGCTCTTCGACACGTTCAAGGAGAGCGAGGTCCTCCCAGAACAGCCCCACCAGTTCCTCAACCGCGCTGCCCTCCGCGAAGAGCTTGCCGCCAAACGCACCGGCGGCATCCTCTTCACCACCCTGCAGAAGTTCGGCCGTACCAAGCAGGAGAAGGAGTCCGGGACCGACCACCCGCTCCTCTCCGAGCGGCGCAACATCGTCGTCGTGGTCGACGAGGCCCACCGCAGTCACTACGACCATCTCGACGGCTACGCCCGTCACCTGCGCGACGCCCTCCCGCACGCCACGCTCCTCGCCTTCACCGGCACCCCGATCTCCGAGGCCGACCGCAACACCCGCGAGGTCTTCGGCGACTACATCGACACCTACGACCTCAAGCGGGCCGCCGGCGACGGCGCGACCGTGAAGGTCTACCACGAGAGCCGCGTCGTCCAGCTCGTCCTCGACCACGACGTCGACCCCACCACCATCGACACCGAGGCCGACCGCATCACCGACGGCCTGGACGACACCGAGCGCACCCGCGTCGAGCAGGCCGTCGCCACCATGAACGCCATGTACGGCGCCCCCGCCCGGATACGCGACCTGACCCAGGACCTGGTCGAACACTGGGAAGCGCGCCGTGCGGCGATGCTGCCGTTCGTCGCGGACGCCGACGACGCACCCGGCGGAGCCCCCGGCAAGGCGATGCTCGTCTGCGCCACCCGCGAGATCTGCGTCCACGTCTACGACGCCCTGAAGATCCTGCGCCCCGACTGGCACACGGACGACCCGACCACCGGCGCAATGAAGATCGTCTACTCCTCGGACTCCCGCAAGGACTCCAAGGAACTGCGCGCCCACGCCCTTCGCGACTCCCAGCGCAAGGCCGTCATCAACCGTGCCAAGGACCCCGAGGACGAACTCCAGCTCCTCATCGTCAACAACATGCTCCTGACCGGCTTCGACGCGCCGTCCATCCACACCATGTACCTGGACCGGCCGCTGCGCGGCGCCGGCCTGATGCAGGCCCTCGCCCGCGTCAACCGCCGCTTCCGCAAGAAGGAGGAGGGCCTTCTCGTCGGCTACGCCCCCCTCACCGAGAACCTCCAGAAGGCCATCGCCGAGTACTCCGCCGACGACCAGGCGGACCGGACCCTCGGCCAGGACATCGACCGCGCCCTGGACGAACTCCGCAACGAGTACGACATCCTCGACCAGATGCTCCTCGGCTGGAACTGGCGCGAACGCCTCTCCCGCCCCGACCCGAAGGCTTTCATCAAGGCGGCCTACACCACGGCCGAGTACCTCCGCAGCCCCGCCACCCCGGGCAACAACCCCGACCAGCTCGACGACCCGAATCAGACCCTCAGCCGCCGCTTCCGCGAGCACGGCTACCGCCTGGAGCGCTTCTTTGCCTTGGCCGGCTCCTCCGCCAACATCTCCTCCCGGTTCACCGACCAGCCTTTCTGGAAGCGCGACATCCAGTTCCTCGTCGAGGTCCGTACGTACATGGCGAAGCTCGACGCTATGGACCGTGAGGCCCAGGGCCTGCCCGTCGCCCGCGACGTCGCCCTCTACCTCTCCCAGCTCACCTCCGCCGTCGTCGAGACCGGCGGCGTCACCGACCTCTTCTCCGAGGCCGGACTGGAAAAGGCAGACCTCACCCACCTCAGCGACGCCCTCGTCGGCCGCCTGCAGAACAGCGAAACCCCGCACCTGGCCGCCGAAGCCCTGCGCCGCCTGGTCGAGCAGAAGATGCGCGAGCAGACCCGGCACAACATCGTCCGCCAGACCGCGTTCTCGGTCCGCCTCCAGGACCTGATGACCCGCTACATGCGTCAGCAGCTCACCAGCGCCGAGATCATCGCCCAGCTGGTGGAACTGGCCAAGACGGTCGCGGAAGACGCCCGGCGAGGTGAGAAGTTCACCCCGCCGCTGGGGAACGACGAACTCGCCTTCTACGACGCGGTCGCCGACCTCGGCAGCGCTCGCGACCTCATGGGCGACGAGGTCCTCTCCGGTATCGCCCGGGACCTTGTAGTCCAGGTCCGCAAGAACCTCAAGAAGGACTGGATCGCCCGCGAACCGGTCCGGGCCAGGCTCCGCGCCACGATCAGGCGCCTCCTGGCCCGCCACGGCTACCCGCCGGAGCAGTCCAAGGAAGCGATCGACCTGGTGATCCGTCAGATGGAACACTTTGCCGACAAGTGGTCCCAGGACGGCTCGGCCGCCGACGCATAACCCTCGCTCATCTTGCTTCTGGCCCCGGCAAGCGTCTGCTTACCGGGGCGGTCGTCTGCCCGACCGGATGTCCTTCGTGGGGTCGGCAGGGGCTGCGCCCGACCGCCTTACGGCAAAAGCAAATTCCCGTGCTGCGAGACGTGAGGTGCGTCAGTCCACTACTTTCAAGTCCGCGGAACGAACCGCAGAACTGCTAACTGCTGGTGGAACCGAGGGAGTCGTGGCATGTCGCAGCGAGCGCTGCTGTTGGTGGTGGTCGTCCTGGCGTCCGTGGTGGTGGGGCTCGTGGCCGGCATCCTCGATTTCGTGGGCGCGGGAGAGGTCGTCACGGCCATCCAGAACGGTGGTGCCGCCTGCGGAGCCGCTGTTCTCATCGGGCTGGCGGTCGTCTCCTGGCTGAGGTCGTCGTGACCCAGGAGGAATGGGCGAACGAAGAGGGGCGGCTGAAGTACCGGCGAGTGTTGCGGGCCGTCGAGAAGCTACGCAGCGTCGCCGATGCTGCGACGACGTACCGGCTTGCCTTTCAAGTGGTCTACCTTCACTGCTGGTCCCGCCATGGATCACTAGCGGAGGTGGGCCGGTTGTGGGGGCCGGGTTCGGAGTCTGCGGGGGCCAGGCTCGGCGCAGTGTGGCCGCATACGCCCGTTGCTCGCGCTCACAGTCTTCCTGCGTATCGCGACGAAGGTGTGAGCCGTCCCTTTGAGCTCATCGACCCGGCCCTCCGTGAGTTGATCGCGGAGGTGCGGCAGCTGGATCCGGACCCGAGACTCCTTGACGTGCTCCTCGACACGTACTCGACACGCTATGCGCGTGGCGATGACTACTTCACGTCAAACGACCTGGCGTACCTCTTCGCGGGGCTGGCCGCTCCCCGAGGAGGCGAGATTGTTCGGGACCCGGTGTGCGGCAGCGGGCGACTGCTGCGCGCCGCCGCACACCGGGCTCGGGCGCAGGGGGGTGAAGTGCGCTTGTCCGGTGCGGATATCAACCGGACGGCGCGTTATGCCGCAGCCGTCAACCTCGCCCTGCACGGATTCCTTGCCGACCTCGGCAAGGAAGGAGCTGACACCCTCAGGGCCGGCACTTCACCGATACCGGCCGACGTGATCGTCGCCAACCCTCCTGTGAACCAGCGGGACTGGGGGCACGGTGAACTGAAGGACGACTGGCGCTGGACCCTGGGGGTGCCTCGTCCGGGTAACGCGAACTTCGCCTGGGTCCAGCACATCCTTGCCGATCTCACGCCACAAGGACGGGCCGTCGTTCTGCTGTCTTCCGGCGCGGCGCACAGCAGCAACAGCACCGACGGACTGATCCGCCGGGGGCTGCTGGAGAACGGCCTGGTCGTGGGCGTCGTGGCCTTGCCGACGTGGCTCTTTCCGCACGCCAGCGCGAGCACGGCGCTGTGGCTGCTGGCCAAAGGGGAGCGGCTGCACTCCGATCAGGTCTTGTTCGCGGATGCAGGGAAACTGCCAGCAGCGAAGGAGGGGCAGCGGCGCCACTTCGCAAAGGACTCGGCCGAACGCCTGCTGCAGATCTTCGGTGAATGGCAGGGACTTCGACGCCGTGAGGGCGAGGGGGACCCTGAATCCGTCCCATGGTGCCGTGCGGCGAGGTACGAGGAAATCGCTGAGGCGGGCTTCGATCTGACTCCCGCACGCTACGTACGGAACGGGGGCACCGCGCAGTTGCATTCAAGTGACGGAGACCGGAACCGGAAGGCCGAGCTGTATGAGTGCATGGATCGTAGCGCCGCAGCCAGGAACCGAGTCCGTGATGCCCTGGAGAGCAGGCATGACTACAGAATCGGATGATGTCCCCACTCCGTGGCCCGTCGTTGAGTTGCGTGAGTTCCCTGGGGTCGAGTACGCCGCCTACGGAATTGCGCGACAGCAGAAGGCATCCGGCGGAATTCCGATGATCCGCGCCACAGAGATCGTCGAGGGAGGTGTGCACGTCCAGGAGTTCACATTTGTGCCTCCCGATGTGGCCAGACGCCACCCACGCAGCACGCTGAGGTCTGGGGACCTCCTTGTCGTGCTCGTGGGGCGTGTGGGGGAGGCAGCAGTTGCAGGGGAGGGGCACGCAGGATGGAATGTCGCCAGGTCGCTCGCTGTCGTCCGCTGGACACCAGAGGGCCGCTCCCAACAATGGGATCTGTGGCTTCGATGGTGGTTGAAGACCTCGCAGAGCCAGAGCTATCTCACGCTGTCCTCGTCGAACGCCGAGCACATGACCTTGCCTCTGCAGGCACTCAACCGACTTCCCGTGCCAGTGCCTCCAGCGCCGGTGCGCGAGAGGCTGCTTTCGCTGATCTCGCTTGCTGAGCGCAAGAATGCATTGAACACCCGGATTGTGTCTTGCGCGACGGAACTAGCGGATGCGCATTTCATGGAGGCGCTGCAGACGTGCGGGCAAGGTCCCGCTACCGAGCGTGCAGTGGGCGAAGTGTGTCAGGTTACGGCTGGTGCGGCACAGTCTCTGCCGGACAGCGAGCAGTCGGCTATGCCGTGGGTGTCTCCCCGCGAAGTACTGAACTGCAAGACAGTACATCTGGGTGCAGTGACTTCACACACCGTGGCGCAAGCGGAGGTTGTATGCCCGTCCGGCAGCCTCTTGATCGCGCCCCGTCCCGGGGAGGTGCGGACCGTGCTCACCACTACCCCGGTAGTGCCAGGTCGGCGGACGCTCGCGATTTACACGGAGTCCGAGGTCGATCGGATGTGGTTGTTGCACTCTCTGCGTTACCGGAAGCGGGAGTTGACGGCCGTTACGCAGGGTGAGCAGGCCCGTGCGATGAGGCGCAAGGACTTTTCCCGTTACAAGATCCCCTGGCCGACCGATGCGGTGAGGCGGGACTTCGCCAGGCGTGCTGCTGCCCTGCACGACCTCGCCTACGTCTCCGCCAGGGAGCGACACGTGATGGAGGAGCTGGTGGTGCACGAGCTGGAGAAGGGGGGCCTGGCGCGTCTCCCTTCAGTCGGCTGAAAGCCGAGCTGACCCACGTTGCCCCTCTCTGGAGCACGGAATCCAACGCTCTGAACGAACGGCGCAGTACCGCGCGCACCGTTTCTCCGCTAGCGGTCCGAGAGCGCCCTGGCCAGCCATGTTTGGGGCGCCCCCGGCAGGACTCGAACCTGCGGCCAAGCGCTTAGAAGGGGCCTGCTCCACCCGCTGAGCTATGCAGGCTGACCTGCGACAGCGCGGAAGCTTCTGACTATGCCCCGCCAAGCCGGGGGTATACGGGACCTGTGGAGGCTCGTGCCGGCCCGAGGTCTGGACGTACATTCTGGGCGGCGGCCAGGTGTCGGAGCTGGCCGCTGGCGTCCGGGGAGACCGCGAGTGAGCGCGAGCGCTGTGCTGCTCTGCGAGGTTCGGTGTGGTGGCACGAGCCTGATGCGGCGCTCGTAGAAGTTCCGCAGACTTCAGGCATGTGCGGGCGCTTCCGGGTAGCGTTGGCGATCTTCGGTCTTCTTGTACTTTGTCGCGCATTCCGTGCTGGGATGGTGCTGGGATGCGCCCGCATTTCCGCAGGTCACAGCCTTGTGGTGGAGTTCCGTTTCAACGTCTGAGCCGCACCGACGACGTCGAGATCGGCGTCGTCGGTGCGGTCCGCGCCCCCGTCGCCAAGGAGCTGCTCTTCCTCGGCTGCCGTGGCGGTCTCGCGGAGCGGCGTCGATTCCCCGGGTCTCGACGCCGTCTTCAGCCGCGCGGGAGCAGCCGCACCGTCACGATCTGGAACGGGCGGAGGGCGAGTGCCACGCGGTCGTCGGTGACGGACGGTTCGGGTTCGTCCGCGAGGGGGCGTTCCAGGAGGTCGGTCACCGTGGCGGTGGCCAGGGGGAATCCGGCGCGCAGGGTCGTCGTGGCACGGCCGCCGAGCGACTCGTAGAGACGTACGATCACGTCGCCCGAGCCGTCGTCCGCGAGCTTGACCGCCTCGATCACGACACCGGAGTGGTCGACCTCGACCAACGGGGTGACGACGGCCGTTCCGGGAACGGTGCGTTCGGCGAGGTTGAAGCGGTAGCCCTCGCGGACGGCGTCGCCGATGTCGGCGCCGATCACCAGGCCGTAGCGGAACCGGTGTTCGCCCTGGTCGGTTTCCGGGTCGGGGAAGAGCGGGGCGCGCAGCAGCGAGAGCCTCGCCGTCGTCGTCGTGCCGCCGTCGCGCCGCACGTCGTGGGTGACGTCGTGGCCGTAGGTGGAGTCGTTGACCAGGGCCACCCCCCAGCCCGGCTCCGCGAGGTGCAGGAAACGGTGGGCGCAGATCTCGAAGCGGGCCGCGTCCCAGCTGGTGTTGGCGTGGGTGGGCCGTTGGACGTGGCCGAACGGGATCTCGCCGGTGGAGTGGCCGGCCCGGAGGTCGAAGGGGAACGCGGCCTTGAGGATCTTCTCTCGCTCACGCCAGTCGACGGTGGTGTCGATGTCGAGTCGGCGGGCGCCCTCGCCCAGAGACAGCCGTTGGCGAATAAGCGACCCGTTGACGCTCCGAACGACCTCGACGGCGTCGCCGGTGGCGGTGACCTCGTCGGCCTGCACGAGGCCCTGCACGGTGTTGCGGTAGAACGCGTCGATGTCCCAGGCGTCCCATTGATTGGGGAAATCCTGGTGGAGTTGGAGCAGGTTGCCCACTGTTCCGGGGGCGAGCGCTTCACGCTCGGCGGTCAGGTCATACGCGGAGGTGATCAGTCCACGGGCATCGACCGTGATGCGGACCAGGCCGTTGTCCAGGACGAGAGCGCCGTCGTGGCCCGCTCGTACGGGTACCGTCCGCGGCGACGTGTCGCGGGCCATGGCGCCGAGGGCGGGGACGCCGTCGCGCTCGTGCGGGGCCGCGTTGAAGACGACCTCACCGCCATCCGTGTCCGGCGAACCGGCCAGGGCTCGCTGGGCGGAATCGATGATGGCGTTCAGTTCGCGGGCGGCCTCCTGGTGGGCCTGTTCCGTTTCCCGGTGTACCCAGGCGATGGAGGAGCCGGGCAGGATGTCGTGGAACTGCTGCAGGAGAACGGTCTTCCAGATCCGGTCGAGTGAGGCGTACGGGTACGGCTCACCGGTCCGCACGGTGGCTGTGGCCGACCACAACTCCGCCTCGCGCAAAAGGTGTTCGCAGCGTCGGTTGCCCTGTTTGGTGGCGAGCTGACTGGTGAGGGTGCCCCGGTGGAGCTCCAGGTAGAGCTCGCCGACCCACACCGGTGCGTCGGCGTACTCCTCCTGCGCCTTGGTGAAGAAGTCCGCCGGCCCCTCCAGCTCGACCTTCGCCGAGCCCTCGAGATCCGCGAGCCGGTCGGCGCGCGCCAGCATCTCGCGGGTCGGGCCGCCCCCGCCGTCGCCGTAACCGAACGGCACCAGGGACCGGTTGGCGGCCCCCTTGTCGCGGAAGTTGCGTTCGGTGTGGCCGATGTCGGCGCCGGAGAGGTCGCCGTTGTAGGAGTCGACGGGCGGGAAGTGGCTGAAGATGCGGGAACCGTCGATGCCCTCCCACCAGAAGGTGTGGTGCGGAAACGCGTTCGTGGTGTTCCAGGAGATCTTCTGCGTCAGGAACCAGTCGATGCCGGCGAGCTTCATGAGCTGGGGCAGCGCGGCGTTGTAGCCGAAGGTGTCGGGCAGCCACATGTCACGCGTCTCGACGCCGAATTCCTCCAGGTAGAAACGTTTGCCGTGGACGAACTGGCGGACCAGGGACTCGCCGCCCGAGAGGTTGGTGTCGGGCTCGACCCAGAGGCTGCCGGTCGGCAGGAACTGACCGGTCGCCACCTTCTCGAGGACCCGGGCGTACACCTCGGGGCGCTGTTCCTTGAGCCAGGCCAGTTGCTGGGCCTGGGACATGACGAACCGGAAGTCGGGGTGATCGTCCATCAGGGCGGTCACGTTCGAGACGGTGCGGGCCGCCTTGCGGACGGTTTCCCGTACGGGCCACAGCCAGGCCGTGTCGATGTGCGCGTGGCCGACGGCCGAGATGCGGTGGGCGCTCGCGTGCGCGGGAGTGGCGAGCGCGGGGGCCAGCAGAGCCCTGGCCTGCGCTGCGGTGCCGCTGATGTCCTGGAGGTCGATCGCGTCGAGCGCCCCGCTCACCGCGTGCCGGATCCGGCTGCGGCGGGTGGAGTCCTCGGGCAGTTGGTGCATGAGCCCGGACAGGACGTCGAGATCCTGGACCAGTTCCCAGACCGTTTCGTCGAAGACGGCGAAGTCCATGCGGGTCAGCCGGTACAGCGGTTCTCCCGCAGGCCCGGTGCGCTCGTCGGCGCGTAGCCAGGGGGCGACGTCGCCCGCGCGGGTGGGGACGAAGGGGTCGCCCGCGGCGTCGAAATCGAAGATCAGCGGGTTGGCGGCAGCCTCGATGTGGAACTCGAAGTCCTCGCCGCCCTGGGCCCGTTCGGCTATCAGGAGCCAGGTGTTGCGCGGGTTGAGGGCCTTCACCGGTGTGCCGTCGGCCCGGTACACGAGCCCCTCGGCGGAGAAACCGGGCTGGGTGGCGCCGAAGCCGAGGTCGAGCACCGCTTCGACCCGTTCCCCCGCCCAGTCCGCGGGTACGGTGCCACGGATCCTGAACCAACTGGTGGACCAGGCCGGCCCCCAGTGCGAACCGGTGTCGATCGGCTTGTAGGGCCCGGCGATCCCCTCGCTCACCGGTACGGGTTCGCCCGAGATGTGGTGGGCGCTCACATCGAGAGGGAAGGAGCGGGCGTGGACTGCGGGCCTGAGGCGCTGGTCGAGTACCCGAGCGAGTCGGCGTTCGGTCAGCGTGCGGTCGTCGTGCATGGGGACTCCGTCCAGAATTCCGCGCGCGTGGGCGGCAGGGCAGCCCTTGTCGTGCCCCCGGCGGGTGCCGGCGGGGGCAGGAAGGGCCGACGGTGGAAGGCTTAGGTGAGGTCGGTCCCGTATCGGATGACTTCGATGGGGACGACCGAACGTCGTACGGGCAGCGGGGCGCCGGGGCCGCCGTTGATGCGGTCGATGAGCATCTGGCCCGCCCTGCGCCCGATCTCGTCGGCGTCGTAGGAGGCGATCGTCAGGGGGAGCCCGAGGACGTCCGCGAGGTCGAAATCGTCGAATCCGGCCAGGGACACCGGGGCGTCGAGCGTGCGGACGGCTCGGATGGCTCCCTGGGTGAGTCGGTTGTTGGTGCAGAAGAGAGCGGTGGGGGCGTCCGGCTGACTCAGCAGGGCGACGGCGGCGCTCTCGGCCGTGGCCACGTCGGACAGTCCGCGGCGGATGTGGCGCTCGTCCGGCTCCAGACCGGCCGCCTCGTGAGCGGCCCAGTAACCGCGGAACCGCTCGGCGCCTGTGTAGAGCGCCGGCGGATTACCGAGGAAACCGATGCGCCGGTGTCCGTCCTCGATCAGTCGGCCGGTCGCCTCCTCCGCTCCGCCGAAGTCGTCCACCAGGACACAGTCGGCCTCCAGGCCCGCCGGAGGCCGGGAGGCGAGGACGAGAGGCATGCCGTGCAGCGCTGCCGGTGTCAGGTGCCGGTGGCTGCCGCTCGCCGGCACCACGATCATCCCGTCGACCTGGCTGGAAGCGAGGTCCTCCACCAACCCCCGTTCCCGGTCGACCTGTTCGGCGGTGTTGCCGAGCAGGACCCGCAGGCCGTGCGCGTAGGCCACCTCTTGGACGCCGAGCGCCAGGCGCGAGTAGAAGGGGTTGGCCAGGTTGGTGACGAGCAGACCGATCATCCCGCTGCCGCCGACCCGTAGCCGGCGAGCGGTTTCGTTGCGCCGGTAGCCGAGCGCGTCGACGGCGCTCAGGACCCGCTTCCTGGTCGCCTCGGTGACCCGGGGGTCGTCCTTGAGTACGCGGGAGACGGTCATCGCACTGACCTCGGCACGGGCGGCGACGTCACGCATCGTCGGCGCGGCGGCGTCACTCGGTCGGTGCTGCGCCACGGCCGGTCCTTCCTCGGTGCCGCCGGAGGGGCTGTGCGGTCGGCGGGTCGTCGGTGCTGGGGGCGCCGTCATTCTAGAGAGTGCCGGGCCCGCGGCGCCGTCCGCCCCGGCGGGCGGCTCCTGCGGTCCGCATTCGCGGGTCGCGACGGTCACGGTTGGGCCGCAGAGTGGACGCCACCGGGTACGGGGGCGGCCGCGACGGCGGCCCGGACCGGCGGATCCCCCGCCGTCCGACGGCCCAGAGCCCAGTGCGCGGCGCCGATCAGGGGTGCGTCGTCGGGCCGTCGGGCGGTACGCAGGTCCATCGCGGCGACGATGCGATCCGCTTCCGGCCCGGCGGCCTCGGCCCCGGTGGCAAGGCCTGCGCGCAGCGCGGGGCCGATGAGGTCCCAGGACGCCGCCATGGAGCCGCCGATCACCATCACGTCCGGCCGGAAGGCGAGGCACCAGGGCGCCAGGGCCCGCCCCAGCGCGGTGAAGCACCCACTGATCGTCTCCGTCGCGTGCCGGTCCGCTCCACGGGCCAGCTCGGCGATGGTGCTGACGTCCGGGCCCTCGGACGGTCCGTCGAGCCCGGCGGCCCGGGCGTACCTCGTACGGATCGCCCGCCGTGATATCACCTCCTCCAGAGGCCGTCCGCCGACGCTGATGCGGTGGGCCCGGCCTTCGGGCGGGACGGTGGGTCCTTCGGTGACGGGGTGGCCGTCGCGCAGGAAGGAGGAGCCGACACCGGTGCCGAGCGTGACGCACACCGACCGGTTCCGCCCCGCCGCTGCGCCGCGGTGGTGCTCCCCGAGGGCGAAGGCGTCGGCATCGTTGAGGAAGCTGATGGCCCGGGGACGCGGCAGTCGATAGCTCAGTTCCGCCCCGACGTCCACGTCGTGCAGCGTCTCGAATTTGCCGATGCCCCGGAACTTTCCGACGCCGGCCGCGTAGTCGAACGGGCCCGGCACGGCGACGCCCCAGTGGGCCCCGTCGGGCGCCGGGATACGCCGGGCTGCCTCGGCGAAGGAGTCGAGGATCTCCCTGGCGCCGGCATCGGCGGGCACCGGCCTGCGGACGACGGAGTCGGCGACCGGCAGACCGGTTGCCATGTCCACCAGGGCGGCGGTGACATGGGTACCGCCGATCTCCAGCACGGGCACCCGGGTCATGAGGGTGTCACCAGGGACTTGACGACCTGAACGGGCCGTGCGCCGACGGGGTGCAGACGGTAGCCGCCCACGGCCGCGGGTACGGTCAGCGTCTCTGCGAACGCCAGGTCGTGACGCCGCCCGTCCGCGGTCTCCACGACCACTCCGTCACCGGCCGCGACGTTGAGGATGTGGAATCGGCCCTCCGTGTCGTCGTGCGCCGGGCCCGTTCCGTCGAGTACGAAGCGGTGGACCGCGTAGAACATCTCCGGCAGGGAGCCGAGGACCTCCTCGCGCCAGCCCTCGCCTGTGCGCAGGACCCGGGGCTGCTGGACGAGATCCTTGACGACCTCGGTGCCGCGCCGCGCGGTGTCGAGGTTGGCGAAGGCGTGCCGGTGCGACAACGGCCTGGGCACTCCGGAGGCGCGGCGCAGCCAGTCGTAGAACCGCAGTGAGTAGAGGTACGGCGTGGCGCTGATCTCCAGTACGAGGTTGCCCGCACCGGAGGAGTGCGGCGTACCGGCCGGGATCATGAACAGCTGGCCGGGATCGGCCGGGAACGTCTGGACGTGGTCCTCGACGCGCAGTGGTGTGCCGTGCGCCGCGGACGCCTCCACTTCCTTGCGCAGCAGATCCACGTCCGTAGTCTGCCGCAGGCCGAGGAAGACGCGGGAGCCGGGCTCGCTCGCGGTGACGTAGTAGGTCTCGTGCTGGGTGTAGGACCAGCCGAAGTGCTCCCGCATGTACTGCTCCCGCGGGTGGCAGTGCAGGGAGAGGTTGCCGCCTTTGACGGTGTCGAGGTAGTCGAAGCGGATCGGGAACGAGGTGCCGTAGCGCCGGTGCACGTCCGTGCCGAGGAACGGTTCGGGGTGCAGGACGCACAGCAGTTGGAAGGGCAGTTCCACCTGTGCCCCGGAGTCCTGGCCGACGAGAACGCCCGCTTCGGGAGCGATCAGCTCGTAGCCGAGTGCGGTGTTGCCGGTGTCGGGTTCGAAGCCGAGCTTCTCCGAGGCCCACTTCCCGCCCCAGGCCGTGGAGTTGAAGTAGGGCCGGGTGCGCACGGGCTGCTGGGCGAGCTCGGCGAGGGTGGCGCGGACCGCCGCGCCGCCCAGGGAGGCGGGCGACCGCGGGTCCTGTACGTCGATCCATCGGTCGATCCGGGGCGCGAGCGCGTCGCGGTGGCGGTCGGCGACCGGCCAGTCCGTGTAGAAGAGGCGGCGCAGTTCGCCCGGAACGTCGGGACGCCCGAGGTTGACGCCCACGGGCAGGGTTCCGGAGGCCACGGCGCTCTCGGCGTATCGCTTGGGCAGGTCCGCCCACCAGGTCAGATCGGGTGAGCACAGGGCGGCGCCGGGTCCGAAGACCAGCAGGACGCCGTCCGTGGGCCGTTCGACGGTCGGCGGAACCTCGAAGAGGTCGGCCATCTCGAACTCGGCGAGCGGAAGGAAGAACGCGTCGGCCTCGTCGTGAGGGGTGCACAACCGCTCGACGGCTGCGGGGGACCAGCGCTCGCGCACATCGAGGACGCCGACGACGGTGGACCGTGCACGCAGGGCAGCGGCGATCCCCCGGGCGGCCTCGTTCCAGTCCAGGGCCGCGGGGCCGTCCAGGGCGAGCACGGTGGGCCGGTCGGGCAGGGTCGCCACGGCTTCGTCCCACCCGGTGACCACGGTGCCGGTGGCCGGGTAGCGGGGGTTGCGTTCGTACGGTCGGGGCTCTGAGTGCACAGGTACTCCTGAAGAGGTGAGCGGGCAACCGCCGGAATGGTATCGATAACCATCAGGTGTAACAAGGAGCTGATCTCCCTGTTGGGCATAGTCCCAGCTGGAAGTGGGTGCGCCAGGGAATTTTGTCGCGGAGTCTTGTTTCGGCCACATGGTGTCGTTAACATCCTCGCAATCCGAACCGCGGATGCCATGCGGTACGGCGAGATCTCGCGGAGGGCCCCGAGTCCTCTCACCCACCACACCCCAGAGCCAGGGATCCCCGCCGGGATCCACAGGGAAGGGAACCCATGAGATCAATCGGCGGGGCGACACAGCCGTCGTCCCACCCACTCGGCCGCCGAAGCGTTCTGGCGGGCATCGGAGCGGGCACCGTAGCGACGTTGGCCGGCTGCGCCCGGGGCGACAGCACCGCGGTGAAGCCAGGCACCACCTCCCTCGCCAACGACAACGCCACCTGGGACCAGGGCTATGTCGCGGCCGGGCGCGAGCTGAAGAAGCTCACCGGGTACGCGCTGCGCCCCCTGTCCAACCCGAACCCCACGTCGTACAAGCAGGTCACGCAGATCTCGCTGCAGACGACCAAGGCCACCGACATGATCAAGTGGGCCTCTGGCTACTTCCTCAAGTCGCTGGCCCGCACCGGGGAGCTCAGCGATCTGTCCTCGGTGTGGGCCGACTACGAACGCAAGGGCTGGGTCATTCCTCAGACGCGTGAGGCGATGTCCTACCGCGGCTCGGTGTACGGGATACCGCTCTACGAGTCGTACTACGTGCTCTTCTACAACACGGCGCTCTTCCGCAAGCACGGCCTCAAAGCGCCGGACACCTGGGACGAGCTGCTGCACAACGCCGAGGTGCTGAAGAAGGCGGGTGTCATTCCGTTCGTCGCCACGCAGACCGGCAACTGGCCCGCGTACGAGTGGTTCCAGGAGCTCGTCAGCAAGGTGGACCCCGAGTTCTACGCGGAGCTGATCAGCGGGAAGGCGCAGTACACCGACCCGCAGGCGCAGAAAGCACTGCAGATCTGGCAGGACTTCATGCGCAAGGGCTGGATGACGCCGGCGGACTTCGACCAGAACAACGGTCCCGCCGCGCTGAAGGCGGGACGGGTCGGGATGTTCCTGCACGGTTCCTGGCAGTCGCAGGGGATCGCTGCCACCGGCATGAAGCCGGGCGCCGACTTCGACGCCTTCGTCATGCCCTCCGTCGAGCGCTCCACTCGCCGTTCCGTGATCACCGAGTCCGGTGTGCTCGCCGTCCCCCGCAAGGCTGTCTCGCACGAGGCGGCGATGGCCAACGCGGCGCACTGGCTCGACCCGACGGTCCAGAAGGTGTGGACCGACTTCCTCCAGGACGCCTCGGCCAATCCGCTCTCCCGGCCGGGCAACCCGGTGATGGCGGGCCTCAAGGACCGCGCACTGAAGGAGCGTTGGACGCTGCTGCCCCGCTACGGCGAGTCGGGCCCGCCCAACCTCGTCCAGGGCAACACCGACGACCTGGGGAGTTTCATGACCGGTGCCTCTTCCTCGCGCGCCACGCTGCGCAGCATGGCGAGCCGGGCGTCGAAGGAGTGGGCCGAGTGGGAGAGGGACGAGGCATGAGTTCTTCCGTCGAGCAGCGGCGACCGCCGCTCCCTCTTTCAGGCACCTCGCCCGACCCGCGGCCGGCCCGCGTCACGCCCGCGCGCCAGTCCGTCCGGCGGATCTGGGACAAGGTGGCCGGGGCCGGGTTCCTGGCTCCTGCCGTGCTCCTGGTGAGCGCACTGCTGCTGCTCCCGTTCGCCACCACCGTCTACCGGAGCTTCTTCGACGACCGGCGCATCTCGGGCTTCGCGGGTTTCGACAACTACGCCCTCTTCCTCAGCGACCCGGCGCTGGCCCGGTCGATCCAGAACACCCTGATGTGGGTGGTCGGCACGGTCGCACTGCCGATGGTGCTGGGCCTGGCCATCGCGGTGCTGACGCACAGCGGCGGGTGGTCCCGGGTGGCACGCCTGCTCGTCGTCCTTCCCTACGCTCTGTCCGGATCGGCCGTGGCGGTGGTGTGGAACTTCGTCCTCACCACCGACGGTGCCGCGAACCAGGTGCTCAAGGCGTTCGGGATGGACTCGCTCGCCCAGGGCTGGCTCCTGGAATGGCCGGGCAACACGCTGGTCATGATCATCGCCAATACGTGGCAGGCCGCGGGCGTCGCGGTGATCCTCTTCCTGGTCGGCCTCCAGACCATCCCGCCCGAAACTCTGGAGGCCGCCTCCCTCGACGGTGCGGCGGGCTGGCGCAAATTCTGGTACGTCATCCTGCCCCAGCTGCGGACCGTCTCGGTGATCGTCGTCGGCACCAGCCTGGTCGGCGGACTCAAGTCCTTCGACCTGGTCTGGGTGCTCACCCAGGGCGGGCCCGGTCGGCAGTCCGAGACCCTCGCCGTCTCGATGTACCAGGAGACCTTCCTCGCTCTGCACCCCGGAGCGGGCGCGGCGGTCGCGGTCGTCCTCACCGCGATCGTGCTTCTCGCCTCGTGGCTGTACCTACGGCGTCAGCTGACCCCGAAAGGCAACTGATCATGACCACCATCCGCACCACACGGAGGACCGCTCCGCGAGCGCGGCCCACGCCCGGCCGGATCCTGCGCAACACGACCCTGGTGGTCATATCCCTGGCCTGGGCCGTGCCCACCTGGCTGCTCCTCGTCACCGCCCTGATTCCGGCCGCTGATTACAGCGGGGCACCTCACTGGTGGCCGCAGGGCTTCGGTCTCTTCGACAACATGTCCCAGGCATGGACGAAGGCGGAGCTCGGCCCCGCCATGGGCAACAGCCTGCTTTACGCCGTCACCAGCGCAGCCGCCGCCATCCTGGTGGCCACCACCGCCGCATTCGCCACCGTCATCATGCCGGTGAAACACAAGACGCTGTGGTTCTGGCTGATCTACTCGGGCACCCTCCTGCCGCTCCAGGTCTTCCTGCGACCGCTGTTCCTGGCCTACGCCAATACCGGGCTCTATGACGCCCAGTTCGGGCTGTTCCTGGTGTACGTGGCGATAGCCGTCCCGTTCGCGTACTTCATCATGCGCAACTTCGCACTGACCCTGGCATCGGAGATCATCGAGGCCGCCCGGATGGACGGCGCTTCGTGGTGGCGGATCTTCTGGCAGATCCACGTGCCGCTGTCCCGGTCCGCGATGGTGGCCGCGTTCGTCTTCCAGTTCGTCGCCGTCTGGAACGACCTGCTGTTCGGCATCACGCTGTCCACCAGCAGCAACATCCGCCCGGTGATGGCCGCGCTGGCCGAACTCCAGGGCAACTACTCCAACGTCGGCCCGCCGGTGGTGCTCGGCGGCGCGCTGCTCGTCTCGCTGCCGACCGTCGTCCTGTTCTTCTCCGCACAGCGCTTCTTCGTCAGCAGCCTCAAGCTGCACGGCTGAGCCGTATCCCGAACGCCCCTCACCGATCCACCTTCCCGAAAGGCAGACCCTGGTGAAGACAACCGTACGCGCCGCACTGGCCCTCGCCGTTCTCTCCGGAGCGCTGGGGGTGAGCCCCGCCGCCGCAGCCGGCCACGACCGGGAGACCACACCCGCCACCTGGGCCCACCGCGCCGAGGTCAGCTACGACTCCCTGCAGCAGCACCTCTACCAGGGACCGCAGGAGCACGGCCTGTACTTGGAGAAGACGCCGCGTACGGAGGAGGAGAACCCTCACTCGTACCTCTGGCCCCTGCGCGAGGCGGCCGCCGCCACCGTCGACATGGCCGAACTGCCGGGAACCGACGGGCGCTACGACCACGATGCCGCCGAACGCTTCACGACGCTGCGCCTGTACTTCAACCCCCGCGACGGCAGGCCCGGATACGACTCCTACCTGCCCGCCCCGCTCGGCCAGGGCGGCGACGTCTTCTACGACGACAACGCCGTCGTCGGACTGACCTTCCTCGACCAGTACCGGGCAACCGGTGAGAGGCCCTACCTGGAGCGGGCGGCGGAGACCTTCGACGTCGTCGGGCGTGGCTGGGACGACGATCCCGCCAAGCCGTGCCCCGGGGGCCTGCACTGGGTCGACTCCCCGGACAACTACATGCGCGCCGCCAACGTGACAGGGCTGTCGGCCCAGTTGGCGGCGGAGCTCTACGCCATCGAGGGCGACGACCGGTACCTCGCGAGCGCGAAGAAGTGGTACGAGTGGAACTGGTCGTGCCTGCGCCGCTCTCCCGGTCTGTACAACAACAGCCGAGATGACGACGGCACCGTCAACGAAACTCTGTGGACGTACAACTCCGGCGCGATGATCGGCACGGCGGCCACCCTCTATGAGGCGACCGGGGACCGGAGTTACCTCGACCGTGCCGTCGAGGACGCCACCGGCTCACTCGCGTACTGGGAGCAGGGCGACCGGCTGCACGACCAGCCGGCCATCTTCAACGCCTTCTACTTCGACAACCTCCGCATCCTCGACGAGGTGCGGCCGAACCCTGCCTACCGCGAGGTGGCCGCCGTCTACGCCGAGCAGACCTGGGAGCGGAACCGGACGCCTTCCGACGGACTGTTCCGCTTCCAGCCTTCCGGCGGCGGTGACCACGACCCGGCCGCACAGGCCGAGACCCTCCACCAGTCCGCCATGATCCAGATCTTCGCCGGCCTCGCCACCGACGACTCCTGACCCCGCTTCCCCCCGGCCAGCACACCCCGGCACCCCAC
Organism: Streptomyces sp. SID14515; assembly: GCF_010548505.1. Taxonomy (NCBI): domain Bacteria; kingdom Bacillati; phylum Actinomycetota; class Actinomycetes; order Kitasatosporales; family Streptomycetaceae; genus Streptomyces; species Streptomyces sp. SID14515. The sequence continues at coordinate 31,342 of NZ_JAAGMH010000123.1, forward strand.
ACGAGTGGAGACCTCTCCCATGCCCCGCCCCGAACTCGTCCGCCCCTCCTGGTGGGACTCGAACATGGCCCGCGACATTCTGCGGGACCGCGCGGTGTCCGCCGAGGGAGTCCTCGGCGGACACCGGATCCGGCTCGCCTGCGAACCGCTCCTGCGCCACGACGGCGCAGGAGGTCTGCTCCAGTCCGTCCGTGTGACGGCGGACCGGCCGCTCACCCGCGCACGCGTCACCACCGTCAGCGGAAGCGCCGTGCGCTGTGATGTCCTGCCTGGACCGGGCGGCGACACCCGGCTCCTGGTCCCGGAGGTGGAAGCGCCCACACCGGTTCTCGTGGAGCTGCCGGAGCTGGCCGACGGGGAGAGCGTCGAAGTGCTGCTGACCCCGCAGCGCCACTGGACGCTGCACCTCGTCCAGCACGCCCACCTGGACATCGGATACACCGACCCGCAGAGCACGGTGCTCGCCGAGGGACGCAAGTACCTCGACTCCCTGCTCGAACTGTGCCGCACCACGGACGACTGGCCGGACGAGTCGAAGTTCCGCTGGGCGGTCGAGGGGTTCTTCAGCTACGAGAACTGGTCGCAGAACCGGCCGGCCCGGCAGGTCGCGGAGTTCCTGGACCGAGTACGAGAAGGCCGTATCGAACTGGCGGCGATGCCCTTCAATCTGCACACCGAGACCTGCTCCACCGATGAGCTGCACGAACTCCTGCGACCTGTGCGGGAGTTGCGGGATCGGGATGGCATCCACATCACCACGGCCATGCAGACGGACGTGCCGGGCCAGGTCGTCGGCCTTCCCGACGTCCTCGCCGACAGCGGGATCCGCTATCTGTCGGTCGCCCACAACTGGGCGGGGCGGGCGGTGCCGCACCGCGTCGGCGGCCAGGACCTGCCGCGCCTGTTCCGCTGGCGGGCGCCGAGCGGGCGCGAGGTGCTCGTATGGCGCACCGACACCCCGCACGGCCTCGCCTACATGGAGGGGTCGATCCTCGGCTTCGACGAATCCTTCGACCGCGTCGACGACCTGCTGCCGCACTACCTGTCGGCGCTCGCGAACCACCAGTATCCGCACGAGGGCCGCGGCATTCCCGGATTCCCCATTCTGGACGAGGAGTTCAAGGGCGATCCGTACCCGTGGGACATCCTTCACCTGCGCGTCCTGGGCAAGTTCGCCGACAACGGGCCGCCGCGCCGCATCATCGCGGACACCGTGCGCCGGTGGAACGAGGAGTGGGCCTTCCCCGTCCTGCGCACCTCGCGCAACGAGGACTTCTTCACCGACGCCGAGGAACGCCTCGGCGACCGGATCGAGACGTTCGAGGGCGACTGGACGGACTGGTGGGTCGACGGCGTCGGTGCGGGCGCCGTACCGCTGGCCGCCACCCGCGACGGGCAGGCGGCACTCGCCGACGCACAGACCCTCGCGGGATACGCGCAGGCCCTGGGGTCATCGGAAGGTCCGCGCATCACGGAAGCGGCCCCCGAGGTGTATCGCGCCGCGTCGCTGTTCAACGAGCACACCTGGGGCGCGGGCGACCCCTGGACGCACGGCGACCATGGCCACGCCTCGGGTGAGCGGCAGTGGCACTGGAAGTACGCCCAGGCCCTGCGCGCCCACGACGGGGCACGCACCCTGCTCGATGCCGCGAGCGCCGCACTGGGGGAGCGGCTCTCCCCGCGCGAGGGGACGCTCGCCGGCTACTACGTCGTCAACACGTGCAGCTGGGAGCGATCCGAGACGGTCCGGCTCTTTCTCCCGGAGAGCACCGTGCCCCTCGCCGACCCCGTACAGGTCGTCGACTCCCGCGACGGCACCCCGCTGGAGGTGGCGGAGGAGGAGCAGAGTAACGAACTCCACCGCGCGGCAGGACGTTTCCTGCTGTTCCGGCTGGCCGGCGTACCGGCGCACGGGGCGGTGCGGGTGGACGTCGAGCCCGCCTCCGCCCCCTCGCCCGGGCTGTCGGCGAAGGACGGGACCCCGGCCCACGCGTCCACGGTCCTGGAGAACGAATTCCTGCGCGTCCACGTCGACCTGTCGTCCGCGTGCATCGACTCGGTCCTGGACAAGCGGACCGGCGACGAACTGGTCCGCCAGGACGCCACCGTCGGTTTCAACGGCTATCTGTACGACGAGTACGCGACGGCCGGCGGGTTCAACCACCAGTCGAGCAAGACCACCGCCGACGACTCGATGCACCTCCTGGCGACGCGGCGGACGGCTCCGCCGGCAGCCCTCGTGGAACGGACCTCGGACGCCACCGGAGAAACCCTGATCTATGAATGCGCCCCGCCCGGCGCCCGGCGGCTGCGGGTCACGGTCCATCTGCCGCGCGCCAGCGCGCGGATCGACCTGGAGAACCGCATCGACAAGACCGCGACCCTGACCAAGGAGAGCGCGTTCTTCGCCTTCCCGTTCGCGATGAACTCCCCGGTCGTACGGATGGAGGCGACCGGCGGAGTCACGGGAACGGGACTGCCCACGGTGCCCGGCTCCGCCCAGCACATGCGGGCGATACGCCGCTGGGTCAGCCTCCAGGAGAACGGCACCGGTGCGGCGCTCGCCACCCAGGACGCACCGCTGATCCAGGTGGGCGGGGTCGCCATCCCCTATGCGCCGTATCCGCGGTCACTGGCCCAGGAAGAGCCGGGAACGGTGTTCTCGTGGGTCCACAACAACATCTGGGACACCAACTTCCCCTCGGAGCAAGCATTCGACCACGTCTTTCGCTACAGCGTCGGCTGGCAGGACGAACCGGCTCCCGACGGTGCGGTACTCGGCATGCGCACGGCCGCCGTCGGCAGCCGGCCCCTGGTGCCCGTGCGCGCGGGCCGGACGCCCGAGGCAGACCCCGGCAGCACGTACTCGTTGCTCACACTCGACGACCCGCGGGTACGGGTCGTGGGCCTGACCGTGCCGGAACCGGGGCGTCTGCTCGTACGCCTTCAGTCGTTCGCGGAGGAACCGGTCGTCTGCCGCCTCACTCCCGGGTTCGCCGTCACGGCTGCGGCATCCGCCGACTACCTCGGCACAGCGGGTGCCGCACTGCGCACCGAGGAGGACGGTTCCCTGCCGGTCCCGGTGCCCCGGCTCGGCACCACGGCGGTGTCCCTGACGACTTAGGGCGGCGGCCCTGGCCTCCGGCGAGGCGAAAGGGCTTCGCCGAGGGCGGCCCCTGGCGTGACTCAGGGGCCGCCCTCGCACTACTCGCCGCGTGGTCGGCTACCGTTCGATCCGTACGGGTGGACCTTTCCCAACCATGCTGTTCTCCGAGGAGTTGCCTTCCATGCCGCAGATCACCGTCGACTACTCCGGAGCGCTCGACGGGGCCTTCGACCGGCAGGCCTTCGCGCTCGCCCTGCACCCGCTCGTCGTCTCCACCGTCGACGCCCGGCTGGAGGCCTGCAAGACCCGCTTCCGCCGGGTCGAGGACTTCGTCGTCGGCGCCGAGACCGAGGGCAAAGCCGTGCTGCACATCGAGATCGGCCTGCTCCACGGGCGTACCGACGCGACCAAGATTCGCCTCTCGGACGCCGTACTCGCTCTGATCGCCGCACACGTCAAGCCGGTCGACGGCGTCACCTTGCACTCCTCCGTCGAGATCCCGACCCTGGACGTGTCGTACCGAAAGCGCTGACCCGCTCGTCGTCTTCCGCGACGCCCGTCAGGTCACCGGGCATCCGTGCCGTGCCGCCGAAGCGGTGGTGAACGCCGTCAGCAGCCTCTGTCCGTCCTCGCCGCGGACCGTGCGCGGTACGTCCTTCCCGGCGTCCTGCATCGGCAGCTCCTCGAACTTGAAGTACGCCGTGTCCAGAGCGCCCTTGCACGGGTGCGACCGCATGATCGCGCCCTTCACGCTGCCGGGGTAGCGCTTGTCCAGGTACATCTCCTGCTGGGCGGAAGGGCCGTAGTACGCGGTCAGGCGGATGCTGTGGCCCTTGGCCGGCAGCTCCAAGGAGCACTCCTCGGTGAGCGCGCGGCCGGCCGGCATCTCCGAAGCCGTCGTGAGCCGCAGCCGGGCCGTGTCCTGCGCGTCGGCGACTCCGCGGCAGGTTCCCTCCGCCGCCACGACAGGGCGCTTCTGCGGTTCGGTGCGGTCCACGGTCGAGGGGCGCTTTCCCAGGGCGCCTTCGCAACCGAAGCGCTCCGCCGCGTTACGCGCCGACTCGGTGGTGAAGCGGGCCAGGGCGAGGGCCTGCTCGGCGGAGAGATTCTTGATGTCCCCGCCGGATACGTCGGTCAGGATGAGGAGGCCCTCGCCGGGCAGCGGCGTGCAGTCGACGAGCACCGCGGCCTGCGGAAAGTAGTCGGACTGGAGCGAGCCGTTCCAGTCGTGTCCGATCGGTGCCGCCGAGGTCTCCTCCGCCGCGTGGCTGGAGCGGTGGGCCGCCGAGGGGCGGAGGGTCAGTTCTAGTCGTACGCCACCGGATTCCTGGCCACGGGCCTGTGCCTCGCAGTGTTCGGTGTCGAAGCCCATCCATTCCCCGGTGTGGCCGCGGAACTCCAGTTCCGCTCCGCCGAAGAACTTCCCGGCCTCCTCGGACGCCAGCGCTCCCCGGCAGGTGTCGGCCGGGTCCTGCCCCGAGCCGTTGCCCCATGGGCCGAAGCCCCAGATCAGCCCGCCCGCCGTGAGCGCCAGGACGAGCGCCAGCCCCGCTGCCTTGGTCCGTCGTCGTCCGGTCATCGGTGGTCCTTCTCGGATGCGGTGGGTGTGGTGGGTGCGGCAGGCGCCGTGCAGCGGTGGGCCTTCGCGGAGCGTTCGGCGAAGGCCTTCAGGGCGGAGAGCCCGTACGCCCGGTCGGCGTTCGTCCGCTTGGCTTCGTCGCTGTACACGGTGAGCGAGAAAAACGCCGGCGTTTCGCTGTCGGGGCAGTCGGCCGTGGTCCAGTAGCCGCCGTTCCGCAGGACGCCCGACCGCGGCCCGGTGCCGGCCGGATCGGGGGCCCCGGGCCGCTCGAAGTAGTCGTGCCAGGCCCCCTCCGCGTACGGGCCGTAGTGCGCGGTGACCGTGTGGGTGGGGTTGCCTTCCTCGTCGCCCAGCACGCACTGCTCGTACGGTGCGCTGCCGCGCTCGCTTTCCCAGGCCCGGGCGACCGACTTCCCCCGGGCGGCGATACCGGCACAGGTTCCTTCGGCGTCCGCCGGGGCCACGTACTCGTCCTCGTTCACCGGGAGCGGCACGGTCTTCAGCGTCTTGCCGAGGTCGGCGTCGCAGTTCCACCGGCGGGAGGCGTTGGCGGCCGTGTCGGTGGCGATGCGCGCGAACGCGGTGCGGCGCTCGGGGTTGTCGAGCGGCATGTCGCCGAGGTTCTTGCCCACGTCCACCGCGACGGTGACCAGCAGGTCGCCGCGGCCCGGGGCGCAGTCCAGCAGGACGGCGGTGGTGGCCTTGGCCTCCGTACCGGAGTCATGCGTGGTGAACACGCCGTGCCATCCCTGACCGAGCGGAGCAGGCGGCAGCGAGGCCCGCCCCACCTGCGGATAGAGGCTCTCGTACCGGCGGTCCTCCCGGTCGAGCGTCGGTACGCCGTTGACGCTGACGGTCACCGATCCTTCGCCGACGTGCCGACCGTCGTTCTCACCGGTCTCCCGGCTGATGCCGCACGTCACCCGCAGCGAGGTCGTGGTGTCGTCGAGGCTTCCCTCGCTCCTGTCGTCGAAGGCCTTCAGACGTCGCTCGCCGAGGGCGGTACGCACCTCGTCGGCCGGCAGCACGCCGTCGCACGCGGTCGTGAGCGCCCGGTCGGTCGCCCAGCGGTCGTAGCCGCCGCCGAACCAGAAGACACCGCCCGCGAGTACCACCAGCGCACCCGCTCCCGCGCCGGCTCTTGTCGCCCAGCGCTTCATCGCGGCCATTCCTCCACCTCGCCCAGGACCTCGGGGCCTTCGGCCGGACGCGGCGACGCGTCGGTACGGATCGGCTTGCGGCCGCACTCCTGACGCTCGGTGACCCAGTCGGCGGTGGCCACCGCGGTGCGCGCGGCGAGTTGGTGCTCGGCGGCCGGAACGTCGTGGTCGTACTCCGCGTTCGACGGCAGTTCCACCGAGACCTCGAACGTCCGGGAAGGCTTGCTCCGGCCGCGCAGCCCACCGGGGCACTCCACCCGCAGCCAGGCGCTCACCTCGCTGCCCTCGACCCGGTCCTCCGATCCCGTGCCGCCGGTCGCGCCGGGCGGCAGCGGCAGCGGGAAGTCGCTGATGCGCCGGCTCCCGGTGTCGGCCTTCTCCGCCTGTGCCGCGATCTGGGCCTCCGCCCTGATCCTGACCCGGTGCTCCGGCTCCCACCGCCCCGAGCCCCAGGACAGCGTGCAGTTCAACAGCGCCCGGCTCTCCTGGCCGGGATCGAGCATCGTGCCGTACTCCTCAAGGACTCCGGCGCTGTTCCCCGGCACGAAGCCGCGCAACCGCTCACCGGGCAGCAACCCCGCGCAGGCCCGGTCCAGCTGATCCAGATTGGCGGCGCGCTGCTCGGCCCGGTCGGCCGCGAACCAGGTGATGGTCCCGGCGACGACCGCGGCGACTACACCGCCCGCCACCACATGGGGAAGCCATGCGCGCCGCCCCCGTATCCGCCGTATCCCCCGTATCCAACGCATTCTGATCCATTCCCCCGACGTCTCAGCGTGCTCCGGGCCTGCTCCGGGCGTGATCCACGCGCGCCGCCTCCCGCGTCCCGATCGTAGATCGGGCGGGACAAACGGTTCCGTCCGGGGTCTGAAGGGGTAGGTAGGTGTATAGGTCCCCTTGGGGAGGCTGATTCGATGCCGTGGTTCGCATGGTTGCTCGCCGCCGCGGCGCTCGGCACCGCGGAGTTCTTCACTCTGACGCTGGTTTTCGGGTTGCTGGCCGGAGCGGCGTTGGTCGCCGCCGTCGTGGCCGGTGTGGGCGTCGGCCTGCTCGGCCAGCTCGTGGCGCTCGGTCTGGCGTCGGCGGCGGGTCTCGCGCTCGTACGTCCCGTCGCGATGCGGTACATGGATCGGACGCCCCTGACGCGCGAGGGCAGCGATGCGCTCATAGGCAAGCGGGCCGAGGTCATGCAGGAGGTCACCGCGACCCACGGGCTGATCAAGATCTCCGGTGAGGAGTGGACCGCTCGCGCCCTCGACGAGAGCCATGTGATTCCGGTGGGAGCGCTGGTGGACGTCATGGAGATCGAAGGCGCCACAGCCGTCGTGTATCCCCGCGAGCTCCTTCCATGAACGACTGAACACGTAGCGGGCAGCGCACGCAGGGAGCAGCGCACGCAACGGGCAGCGAAGGAGGAAGTATGGATCCGGTGGTCATCCCGATTCTTGTGGCGGCGCTCGTCGTGGTGTTTCTCGTGGCCGCGACCGTGCGGATCGTTCCGCAGGCGCGCCGCTACAACATCGAACGGTTCGGCCGATATCGCCGGACGCTGCAGCCAGGCCTGAATTTCGTCCTGCCGGTGGCGGACCGGGTCAACACCAAGCTCGATGTGCGTGAGCAGGTGTATTCGTCCGACCCCAAGCCGGTGATCACCGAGGACAACCTCGTGGTCAACATCGACACCGTGCTCTATTACCAGATCACCGACCCGAGGGCGGCGGCCTACGAGGTCGCCGACTATCTGCAGGCCATCGACCAGCTCACGGTGACCACCCTGCGTAACGTCATCGGCTCCATGGACCTGGAGGGGACGCTCACCTCGCGTGAGGAGATCAACGCCCGGCTCCGTGCCGTACTCGACGACGCCACCGGGAAGTGGGGCATCCGGGTCAACCGGGTCGAGATCAAGGCGATCGATCCGCCGAACACCATCAAAGAGGCGATGGAGAAGCAGATGCGGGCCGAGCGTGACAAGCGCGCGGCCATCCTGCACGCCGAGGGTGAGCGGCAGGCCAAGATCCTCACCGCGGAAGGCACGAAGCAGAAGGACATCCTGGAGGCACAGGGCACACAGCAGGCCATGATCCTGCGGGCCGACGGTGAGTCGAAGGCGGTGGAGCTCGTCTTCCAGGCCGTCCATCGCAACAACGCCGACGCGAAGGTTCTGGCGTACAAGTATCTGGAGACGCTGCCGCATCTGGCGCAGAGCGACAACAACACCTTCTGGGTCATCCCGGGCGAGCTGACCGAGGCGATCCGTACGGTCACCACCGCGTTCGGCGACCAGTCGTCGGCCACGGGGCCGGCCCCGTCCGCGCAGCGCGAGGAGGCGGCCGCCGATGTCGCGGAGAGCGACAAGGACAACGTCGGCGTTCCGGAGATCGAGCCGAACTCGACGCTCGCACTGGATGCCGTCGCCGCCGCCGACGAGGCCGCGAAGGAGGCCGCCGCCGCGGTGAGCGACGCGAAGGCCGAGGCCGAGGCCGCGGGAGAGACGCGGCTGCCGGGGCGGGGGTAAGACCCTCGGCGACCGGGCGGACCGTCGGCGGACGGCGGGTGAGTGGACAAGCCGACGGGTGAGTGGACAATCCGTGCATGGATGTCGTCCGGATGCTTGAAGCCGCCTCGCTGTTGGTGCCGGAGGGCGTCGCCACCGACAACGACATGACCGTTTCCGATGTCTGGGACTACCTCGCGCACGACGAGTGGGAGGTGGCGCTCGATCTGCTCCAGGCGCTGGGCGGCGCGTGGACCGCGCCCGCGGGCTTCTGGGACGAACTGGCGCGCGTGGCCGGGGCGCTGGGGTTCGAGCGGAGCCGGGAGTGGTGCTGGTGGCGGGAGATGGAGACGCGCTCCGGCGTCATCCGGGCCGACCTCACGCTCCTCCCCGCCGACGAAGGGCCCCGGCGCCCCCCGATTCCCGGTGGCGGGGTGCTGCGCCCGATGTGGGACACCGGCACGGGCGCGTGGCGGGACGGCGGTGTCCCGGATCGGGCGCTGGACATCGCCCGGGTGTGGGTCGAGTTCGCGCGGGAGTTGGAGCCCGGCGCCCGGGCTCCGGTGCGTCTGCTGCCGCTGAACCCGGCGCGGTGGACGCACCTCGTCCCGGGTGACCGGATCACGCTGTACGAGACCGCCGTCCCGGGCGGCACGGCGACGATCCTTGAGGTGCGGCGTCCGGAGGCGCGGCCTCCAGAAGTACGGCCTCCGGGGGGAAAGTCTCCGACCGGGTAGAGACCGAGCCGAGACCGGGTAGGGCAGGTCCGGCGGGCGGGCGGCGCGGTCCGGCGGCGCCCGCCGTCGGCACCCCGGGGCCGGCCCGGTCACACCGCCGACGGCCACCGCGCCCGGTCACATCTCCAGCCGCACCGCGTGCCCGGTCACACCGCCAGCGGCACCGCGTGGATCTCGTCCGCCGTGTGGCCCGCGCGTTCGTGGATGCGCTGGACCGCTTCTGCCGAGGGGGCCGTGGACAGGCAGTAGACCGTGCCGGACTGCGGGTCCGCCCAGGCGTGCTCGAAGTGGACGCCCTCCTCCTTCTCGATCGCCGCGTCGGCCTCGTGGGCTTCCTTCAGTTGCTCCGACGTGATGCCCTTCATGCCCCGGTGGACATCCATGTACATGCCCATGACTCGTACACCTCCGGATGTTCGGTTGTGGCCCCTCTTCCATGCTCCACCCGATGCCGGGTACGGGCGCGTCCTACCGCCCGCCCGTCTCCACCCGCAGCTCAGCCACGCCCGCCGGCTTCTCCGGGTCCTCGGAGCGGACCGTCACCCGGACCTTGCGCGCCGTGTCGCCCGCCAGGTAGGGGCGCCAGAAGCGGCCGTCGAGCGAGGTCTCCAACGTGTGAGAAGCGGGCGGTACGTCGCTCCAGACCGGGGTCACCGAGGCGAGCCGGAGGGGCCGGGCGCCCAGGTCCACCGTCAGGGAACCCGCCGCGCCGTCCGGGGACCAGGATGTCGCCGGGGCCCCGTCCACCGCCGCCTCCGCGTAGAGGCCCGGGGCCTCGGAGGTCGCCGTCACCGTGCGGCAGCGCGCCGCGTCGGCCGTCGGGGTCAGGTCGGGGCGGCGGGTGGGAAGCGTGAGGGCCGAGGACAACCGGCGCGGCCCCTGTGCCGTGTGGACCGTGAACGGGGCGCCCGAGGTCAGGCGGACCGTGGTCGTCCGGGGGCCGATCTCGACCTCGTACGCGGCGTCCCGGTACCGCAGGCCCTTCAGCGTGACGCCCTCGTGCAGTTGCGGCGGCAGCGTCGGGTCCAGGCGCACGCCGTCCTCACGGAGCCGCAGGCCCGTCAGGCCATGGGTGAACACCTGGAGGAAGCCGCCCTTCCCGGTCAGGAAGTCCTCGGCCGGGAAGCCGGACAGCGGGTCCTCGGCGCCCGACTTCTCGCCGCGCGCCTCGGAGAACAAGTCGTACGGGCCCCGCATGAAGGGCCGCACCGCACGCTGGAGATAGGTGTACGCCGCGCAGCCCGGCTCACCGATCTCCGCCGCGTCGATCGCGTGCACCGAGTCCGTCATCGCCGGGCCGTCCGGGTCGGTGCGGGCCGCGTAGTAGTCCAGGGTGGCCGCCGCCGCGCCCGGCTCCATCGGCCACTCCAGCGGGTACGTCAGCAGCACCGTGTCCGCCTGCTTGATCGTGGAGCCGTTGTAGCCCGCGTACTGGAGGAAGACCTTCTTCTCCGCGTCGTACGGGATGCGCAGGCCGTCCGCCACCCGGTTCCAGCCGGACGGCGGGCGGTGGCCGAGGAGTCGGGCGGCGCGGGTCGCGTTGCGGAGCGCGGTGGCGGCGACCGCGTTGGTGAAGACGCCGTCGTCGACGCCGTTGCTGTACTCGTCGGGCCCGGCCACGTTCTTGATGGAGTAGCTGCCGTCCTCGTTCGCCGTGGCGCGCGACCGCCAGAAGTCGGCGATGCCGCGCAGCAGGGGCCAGCCCCGCGCCGCCAGCCAGTCGCGGTCGCCGGTGGCGAGGTAGTACTGCCAGACGGCCAGCGAGACATCGCCCTGGAGATGGTTCTGGGTCAGGCAGTGCGGCGGGTCCACGCTGTGGCACTCCGAGTCCAGCCGGCCCCGGCTCGCGCTGGTCCAGGGGAAGAACAGGCCGTCGTGGCCCAGCTTCTCGGCGTTCGCGCGGGCCGCGTCCCGGGTGCGGTAGCGGTACTCGACGACCGAGCGCGCCAGCTCCGGGCGGGTGGCGAGCAGCCCCGGGAACATCCACGTCTCGGCGTCCCAGAACACCAGGCCCGCGTAGTTGTCGCTGGTCAGGCCGGCCGGAGCGATGCTGTCGGAGGAGCCGCGCCGGGTGCTCGCCAGTAGTCCGTACTGGGCCGAGCGCAGCCAGCGCTGGAGGTCGGGGCTGCCGGACGCCAGCACATCGGCGGACCAGGCCTCGCGCCAGGCGGCCTCGTTCGCCGCGAAGACCCGGTCCCAGCCGCGCCGAGCCGCCCGGTGCGCCGCCTCGCGGGCGTCCTCGGCCGGGGTGCGGGAGGTCAGGGCGGTGTCGACGCCGACGTACTTCTCGAAGGTGTACGTCCGGCCCGCGCGGACCGGGGTCTGCCTCGGGGACGTACGGGCGTCCGGCCGCAGCGTCTCGACCACGCCCGAGCCGCGCCGCATCGCCTGCGCCACGGCCCCCTCGATGCCGGTGCCGAGCGTGCGGAACGAGCCGTCCTCGCGCAGCGTGATCCGGCGCGCGCCCCGGTCGTCGAGCCGGCCGGTGACGGTCGCGGCGCCGCTCCAGCGCGGAGTCATCCGCAGGCGTACGGCTCCGGTGTGGACGTCGGAGCGGTCGGCCAGGACGTCGTAGGAGATGTCGGTCGCCCGGCCGTCCGCGGTCGTCCAGCGCAGCGAGGTGCGGACGAGGCCGCAGCTGAGGAAGACTGTCTGGCGGTAGTGCGAGATCCGGCCGGACGGGGTGTCCGTGCCGAGGGTCTCCTCGCCGACGCCCACGTCGATGCCGGTCCAGCTCGGCAGCGCGGCGATCACCTCGCGGCCCTCGGTGACGGCCTCGTCCCGTGCGTACAGCCCGGAGACGAACGCGCCGTCGTAGCGCGGTGTGTAGAGCGGCCAGCCGGTCTTCTCGCCGGCGGCCGCGTATCCGGCGCCGGTGGCGGGGACGCGGTGGCCGAGATAGCCGTTGCCGACGTACGGGTCGTAGCCGCCGGCCTCGCCGAAGCGGGTGGACGTCGGGGACCAGGAGGTCCCGGGGGCGCCCTGACCGTCCGTCCGGCCGCAGGCGGGGACGGCCGAGGACGGGGGCGAGGCCGGGGACGGGCCCGGCGCGGGGGAGGCGGACGGGTGGGCCGGGCCCGGCCGCGGTACGGGGCCGGGGGACTCGGCCGCGTCGGCGGGGGGCGGCAGCGGTGCGATCAGGGCGGCCGCGACCAGGGGCGCGAGGACGGAGATACGCGAGAGGCTCACGGTACGAAGGTAGGGACGCGGCGGTCCGGTCGGCCGTCACGCCGCGCACGCCCGGGCGTACGCACCCCGCACCGGGCGTCCGCCGGACGGCCGGATGGAGCAGGAGGAGCGGAGGAGCAGAGGAGGAGCGGGCTCGGCGTCCGCCGGGGCGGCCCCGTTCCGGCCTCGGCGTCCGCCGGGGGCGGAGGACCAGCCACTCTCGGTCCCCCGCCCGTCCGCCGGGGGCGGAGGACCAGCCACTCTTGGCCCCCGCCCCCTCACCCCGCCGCCATCCCCGTCTTCAACCCCGCCCCGCACAGCGGCACCACCACGCTGCCCGTCACCCCGCCCCCGGCGGCGTCGCCGCCTCCGCCGCCCCCGTCCCGTACCGCCGCCCAGCACGCCACGCCCGTCGTCTCGACGTAGAAGCCGCGGGACGCCAGGTCCCGCTGGGCCTCGCGGATGTGGTCTTCCGGCACCGTCAGGAACGTGCCGCCCGAGGCCCGTACCGCTGCCAGGATCTGCCGGGCGCGCGGCGGGCGCGGGATCGCGATGCCCTCCGCCAGGGTGGGGGAGGGCATCGCGGCCGGGTCCGCCGGAGGCAGGTCGTCCAGGCCCGCGTGGAAGGCGGCGGCCAGCGGGGAGACCGCCTCGGCCTGGACGGCGATCAGGCGGGGGCGGGTCTCGATCAGGCCCAGCGCGTGCAGTTCGGCGACGGCGAGGGCCGCGCCCAGCAGCAGGGTGCCGTTGCCGACCGGGACGGCCAGCGCGTCCGGCAGCCGGCCGCCGAGGTCCTCCCAGAGCTCGTACACGTACGTCTTCGTGCCGTGCAGGAAGTACGGGTTGAAGACGTGCGAGGCGTAGAAGACCCCCGGTTCGTCCGCCGCCGCGCGGGCGGCCAGCGCGGTCGCCTCCCGGCCGCCGGGGACGGTCACCAGGTGTGCGCCGTGGGCCCGGATCTGCTCGGTCTTCTTGGCCGATGTGCCCTCGGGGACGTACACCGTGCACGCGAGCCCGGCCCGCGCGCAGTACGCGGCCACCGACGTGCCCGCGTTGCCCGTGCTGTCGGCCACCACCCGGTCCGGCCCCAGCCGCCGGGCCAGCTCCACGAGCAGCACCGCGCCGCGGTCCTTGAAGGACAGCGTCGGCATCAGGTAGTCGAGCTTGGCCGAGACGGTGTCCGTGAGCGGGACGAGCGGGGTGCGGCCCTCGCCCAGGGAGATCGTCGGGGCGGCGAGCGGCAGGAATTCCTCGTAACGCCACAATGAATTGGCCCGCACGGAAAGCGCGTTCGGCGCGACGCCCCGTACGGGGGTGAAGTCGAGGTCCCAGGGGCCCCGGCAGACCGGGCAGCACCAGGTCAGGGCGGTGGTCTCGGACCGGGTCCCGTCCACCGGGCAGTGATAGGTCGTCATGTTCGCCAGCATGTCAGGCATATGGCAGATGAATGGCGCGCGTATGGCGTGCCCCAAGGCACCCTTGTGAGTTCGCCATGGATCGGTCAATCTTTCGCTGGCAGCAGGGCATGCCGGTCACCGGAGGACGCAGAAACCGGGGCGTTCCGACGGCTGATTTGTCATGCCCCTGTCGGGAGTCGTCGTGCGGCTCCGGCACCACCCCCCACCAGAGCACCGCCTATGAGGAGGACCCCTCACATGTCAGTGATGCGTCACACCCCCCATGCACGGCGAAGACTCGCCACGGCGACCGTCATAGCCACCGCAGCCGCCGTCGCGCTCGCCACCGCCTCCGCCCTTCCGGCGACCGCGGCCGAGCGGGCACCCGAAGGCGTGATCGAGAACGCGGGCGCTCCGGGCGTCATCAGCAACAGCTACATCGTGACCCTCAAGGACTCGGCCGCGAAGTCCGACTCCGCCCAGGGCAAGGCCCTCGCGAAGAAGTACGGCGCGAGCATCGAGCGCACCTACCGCTCGGCCCTCAACGGTTACGCGGTCGAGGCCTCCGCCGCCGAGGCGAAGAAGTTCGCCGCCGACCCGGCCGTCGCCTCCGTCTCGCAGAACCGCACCTTCACGGTCGACGCCACCCAGACCAACCCGCCCTCCTGGGGTCTGGACCGCATCGACCAGAAGAACCTCCCGCTGGACCAGCGCTACACCTACCCGGACAAGGCGGGCGAGGGCGTCACCGCCTACGTCATCGACACCGGGGTACGGATCAGCCACAGCGACTTCGGCGGCCGGGCCTTCAACGGCTACGACGCCATCGACAACGACAACGTCGCGCAGGACGGCCACGGCCACGGCACGCACGTCGCCGGCACCGTCGCGGGCACGGCCCACGGCGTCGCCAAGAAGGCGAAGATCGTCGGCGTCCGCGTGCTGAACAACAGCGGCTCAGGCACCACCGCGCAGGTCGTCGCGGGCATCGACTGGGTGACGGCCAACGCCGTCAAGCCCGCCGTCGCCAACATGAGCCTCGGCGGTGGCGCGGACTCCGTGCTCGACGCCGCGGTGAAGCGGTCCATCGCCTCCGGCGTCACCTACGCCGTCGCGGCGGGCAACGAGTCGACCGACGCCTCCACGAAGTCCCCGGCGCGCGTCCCCGAGGCCATCACCGTGGGCTCGACGACCAACACCGACGCCCGCTCCAGCTTCTCCAACTACGGCTCCATCGTGGACATCTTCGCGCCCGGTTCCTCGATCACCTCGACGTGGAACACCAGCGACAGCGCCACGAACACCATCTCCGGCACGTCGATGGCCAGCCCGCACGTGGCCGGCGGCGCCGCCCTCTACCTCGCCGAGAACCCGTCCTCGACGCCCGCGCAGGTCTCCGCCGGTCTCGTCGCGGCGGCCACCACCGGGGTCGTCGGCAACCCGGGCAGCGGTTCGCCCAACCGCCTCCTGAACGTCAACACGGGCACCACCAACCCGCCGGACCCGGACCCCAAGAAGTTCGAGAACACCACCGGGTACCCGATCAACGACAACGCGACCGTCGAGTCGCCCGTCACGGTCACCGGCGTCACCGGCAACGCGCCCTCCGCGCTGAAGGTGCCGGTCAACATCTCGCACACCTACATCGGTGACCTGAAGATCGACCTGGTCGCACCGAACGGCACCGTCTTCAACCTGAAGGCGTACGGCTCCGGCGGCAGCGGCGACGACGTGGTCACCACGTACACCGTCAACGCCTCCTCCGTCGCCGCCAACGGCACCTGGAAGCTCCGGGTCAGCGACAACTGGACGTACGACACCGGCCGGATCAACAGCTGGGGCCTGCACTTCTGAGCCCGCACCGCTGAACCTCTGAACGGCTGAGTCATAGGCACCAGGCACAGGAACCAGGCACCACGCACAGGCCGGGGCGGTCGCGTCATGCGACCGCCCCGGCCCTGTCGGTGTCAGCGGCGGTTGAGCCCGCGGTCGACCGCGGTGATCAGCTCGCCGTTCTCCGTGTCCCCGTCCAGCGACCAGAACATCGCCCCGCCGAGACCCTTGTCCCGGACGTAGGCGGCCTTGGTGCGCAGGACCTGCGGGTCGTCGTACGTCCACAGCGTGGTGCCGTCGAACAGCCACGCGTGGCCGTTCTTCACATCACGGTGGACCTTGTACGTCCCCGAAGCGGCCAGCTGCTTGAGGACCTTGTAGTCCTCGTAGCCCGCCGCCCAGGTGGCCGGAGCCGGGGCCGTGGCCGGCTGGCCCATGCCCTTGCCGCCGCCGCTCACTCCGGTCCAGCCCTGGCCGTAGGTCGGCATGCCCACCACGAGCTTGTGCTTGGGCGCGCCGCGGCGGACCCAGTCGCGGACGGTCCGGTCGACGCTGAAGTCGTTCTTCGCGTACAGGGCCGACTGCTGGGCCGTCTTCTTCTCGCCGGAGACGTGGTAGTCGTAGCCCTGGATGTTGACGAAGTCGAAGTCCTTCATGAGGCGCTTCACATCGAAGCCCGCGTCGATCGCGGCCGGGTTGGCCGGTACGTACGCCGACAGGTCGTAGTGCTTCGGCTTCGGCTTGCCGTGCCCGTGGCCGTGCCCCTTGCCCTTGGCCGTCTTCTCCTCGGCCTTCGCCTCGCTCTTCGCGTGGGCGTCGAGCTGGGTGCGGAACTCGCGGATCAGCGCGGTGAAGTTCTTCTTGTCCTCCGGGCGGAAGACGGTGCCCTCGTTCGCCGCCGAGCCCGGCCACTCCCAGTCGACGTCGATGCCGTCGAAGAGGCCGGCCGCCGCGCCGTCGCCGCCGCGCGCCCCGTCCACCGGGAGGTTGCCCTTGATGTACAGGTCGACGCAGGAGGCGACGAGCGCCTTGCGGGAGGCCGCGGTGCGGACCGCGTCGGAGAAGTGGGTGGACCAGCTCCAGCCGCCGAGCGAGATCATGACCTTGAGGCCGGGGTGCTTGGCCTTCAGCTCGCGCAGCTGGTTGAAGCTGCCCGCGAGCGGCTGGGTGTCGGTGTCGGCGACGCCGTCCACCGATCCCGCCGCGTCGAACGGGCGGGCGTAGTCGGCCCAGGCGTCGGCCTGGCCGGGGATGTTGCCGGTGAAGCACTTGCCCTCGGCGCTGACGTTGCCGAAGGCGTAGTTGATGTGGGTCAGCTTGGCCGCGGTCCCGCTGGTGTCCAGGTCCTTGACCTGGAAGTCGCGTCCGTAGACGCCCCATTGGGTGAAGTAGCCGATGCTCTTGTACGCGGGGCGGTGATGGCCCTTGTCGCGGTCGCCGCCCTTGCTCCGGTCGTGGCCGGCGCTGGCCGTGGCCGCGGGCGCGACGCCCGCCAGCAGGGCCAGGGAGACGGCGGCGATGGTCATTCGGGACAGGCTTCTTCGGCGCATGAGGCTCGTTCCTGTGCGTGATCCGGTGCGTGGTCCGGTACGGAGAGAAAGCGGACGGAAAAGCGGGAGCCGTGCTGTGCACAGGAAGGTATTGGTCTGGACCAAAAATGGTCAAGGGTACGGGAGTTGCCGGAGAACGTCCGGGAAGGATCTGGTATCCGCGTTCGAGGTATGCGTGGACCGGCACAAGATCATCACATTGGGTGAAACTCTGGCCCATGCTTGCGGTGCACAACCCACGGTTGTCAGGCTGTCGCAGACTGTCAACCTGTTGGGAGTGGCCTGTGACTTTCGGTGAGCAGCCCGCCTATCTGCGCGTGGCGAGCGATCTCAGGGAGAAGATCGTCAACGGCGCGCTGCCGCCCCATACCCGCCTGCCGTCGCAGGCCCGCATCCGGGAGGAGTACGGGGTCTCGGACACCGTCGCCCTGGAGGCGCGGAAGGTCCTGATGGCGGAGGGGCTGGTCGAGGGGCGTTCCGGCTCCGGCACGTATGTGCGCGAGCGTCCCGTCCCCCGCATGATCGCCCGCTCCGGCTACCGCCCGGACAAGGGGGCCAGCCCGTTCCGGCAGGAGCAGACGGCCGAGGGGGCGCGCGGGACCTGGGAGTCCCGCAGCGAGCAGGAGGGGGCGAGCCCCGAGATCGCCGGGCGGCTGGGCATCGAGCCGGGCGACCGGGTGATGCGCACGCATTACGTCTTCCGGGAGGCGGGTGAGCCGATCATGCTCTCCACCTCCTGGGAGCCGCTCGCCGTCACCGGCCGTACGCCCGTGATGCTGCCGGAGGAGGGCCCGTTGGGCGGCTGCGGGGTGGTGGACCGGATGGCCGCGATCGATGTCGTCGTGGACAACGTCGCCGAGGAGGTCGGCGCGCGCCCGGGGCTGGCGGAGGAGCTCCTGGCGCTCGGCGGGGTGCCCGGCCATGTGGTCATCGTCATCGGGCGGACGTACTACGCCTCGGGTCGGGCCGTGGAGACGGCCGACGTGGTGGTGCCGGCCGACCGGTATCGGGTCGCCTACCACCTGCCGGTGCGATGAGGTGAGGTGACGGCCCGTCGGGTCCGGTGAGGGGTGCCGGGCGGGCCGGTGGGGGATGTTGATGGGTCATGAGGGGGCGCATTCTGTGGATGCGCCCCTTTCGTGTTGGCCGGATGTGTATCTCTTTGTGTAAAGCCGCCTGCACTGAGTGAAGGTCAGGCGTACGCTCGGGCATATGCGTACTGCGGTTTCCTGGGGATCCTTAGAGACGTGCACGCCGGTGGGAAGAGGGGCGATATGCGGGGGAGTGACACGATGAGCGACAGCGGCGCCGTGCTCCCTTGGCAGGTGATACGGCAGGACGACGGCGGCAACCGCTATCGCGTGGGCAGGTACGCCACGCAGGCCGAGGCGCAGAAGGTCGCCGACGGCCTCGACGACCGCCACCGCCATCAGGTCTATCGGGTGGAGCGCGTGGGCCAGGGCAACAGGCCCTGACGCGACGGACGGCCCTGCGGGGCCCCGGGGAGGCGGAACGGCCTGCCCGGGGCCCCGCAGGCCTCCCGGGGCGTCTCCGGCGCCCGCGTGCGCCCTTCGCCTCGTCGCGCTTGTGCGCGTCTCCCGCCCCGGGCGGTAGGGTCCCGCCCGACCGGGGGTGCGGAAGCCGCCGGAGGTGCGGCGAGCGGGGCGGAGTGATGGCGGTGCTGATCGACACGGTGGCGTGGGTGCGGATCGAGGGCGGCAGGATCCTCTGCGCGCGGCCCCGGGGCAAGGATGTCTTCTACATCCCGGGCGGCAAGCGCGAGGGTGCGGAGACCGATCTGCAGACCCTCCTGCGGGAGATCGAGGAGGAGCTGACGGTCGGCCTGATCCGGGAGACCGTCGTTCACGCCGGTACGTACGAGGCTCCCGTGGACGACCGGCCCGACGCCGCCGTCGTACGGATGAGCTGCTATTACGGCGACTACCGCGGCACGCTCGCCGCGAGCAGCGAGATCGAGGAGATGGCGTGGTTCTCCTTCGCCGACCGGGCCCTCGTGCCGCCCGTGGACCGGTTGCTCTTCGACGACCTCAAGGCGGCGGGCGCGCTGACCTGATCATCGGTGCGTTCCCGGTGCGTTCCCGGGTACGTCTTCGGCGCCTCCGCGGTGCACCCGTCTGCACCAAACAGCCCGTTGTGCGGTAGTAAGCAATAAATGGTGGGTATGGGCTGTTTAGTCCCCATTTACTTATGTGGGTGCGCCCGTGGTCGTCCCTGGGAAGTGATCGGCGTGATCGAGACCGAAGGCGACTGCGCCGAGTGGACCTTCCCGGCCGAACCGGGTTCCGTGCGCAGCGCCCGGCACGCCGTCCGGGGCGCCCTGGGCTCGTGGGGTCTCGACGCGGCGGTCGGTGATCTCGCGGTGCTGCTCGTCAGCGAACTGGTGACCAATTCCCTGCGGTACGCCTCCGGTCCCATCGGCGTACGGTTGGTCCGTTCGTACCCCGACGGGGACTTGTCGCTCACCGATAGCCCTCCCACCGGCCCGGGACTGCGGGTGGAAGTCTCCGATCCGCTTCCGGATCCACCCACCGAACGCAGTGCGGGACCCGACGACGAAGGCGGCCGGGGACTCCAGCTCGTGGCCTGTTCCGCACGTCGCTGGGGGACCCGTCGTGGAAAGAGTGGCAAGACCGTGTGGTTCGAGCTGGCTCTCCCTGGTTAGGAGAGTGGAGGGACGCACAGCGATCACCAGAGGTCGGGCAGAACCTGGCTGAAAGGGACTGAGACCTTGCTGTGATCGTGAACGCCGTGTCGGTCGGGGCCGTAGTGCTGAATACTGCGGGCAGGACCGGTCCGGTGTGTGAGCTGGAGGGGACGGTCGCGTGAGCGAAATACCTGGGACAACGGGTGATGTCGTCGGGACCACGGGCGATGTCGTGTGGCAGAGCAGCCCACCCGGCTCGATCTACGACTACATCAGGGTCGCCTCCTTCTCGATCGGCCCCGACGGCCTGATCGAGCAGTGGAGCAGCCGGGCCGCCGGTCTCTTCGGCATGACCTCGACCGAGGCGATCGGCCGCGACCCGGTGGAGGCCTTCATGCCCGCCGAGCTGCGCTCGGACGGTCATCGGCGGGTCGGCGAGATCCTGGACGGCAAGGAGTGGACGGGCCTCGTCCCGTTCCGGATGCCGGGCGAGGGCGGGGCGCACGGCGTCGCCGAGGTCTATGTGATGCCGAGTCTGACGGGCCGGGGCGAGCGGGCCGCGCTCTGCATCGTCGTCGACGTCCGGGCGCTGCGGCGCATCGAGACGGACCTCGCCGCATCACAGGCCATATTCGGCCAATCTCCTTTCGGCTTCGTGCTGTTCGGCACGGACTTCGCCGTCGTCCGGGCCAACCAGCGCTTCGCCACGGTCTTCGGCGGCGCCGCCGAAGACCACCGGGGCCGCACGGTGGAGGACTATCTGCCGCGCGCCGAGGCCGACCGGCTGTCCGCCACGCTGAAACGGGTCCTGGAGACCGGGGAGTCCGTCACCGACCTCCAGCTCGTCGGCACCGCCCCCGGCGGCACCGATCGCCGCCACTGGTCCATGAACCTCTACCGGGTGCACAGCGGAGCCGGCCGCCCCGTCGGCGTCGCCGGCCTCGCCACCGACGTCACCCGCCGGCACATCGCCGCCCGCGAGGCCGCGAGCGCCCGCCGCAACCTCGCCCTCCTCAACGAGGCCAGCGCCCGCATCGGCAATTCCCTGGACCTGGAGACCACCGCCCGCGAACTCCTCGACGTGGCCGTCCCCGGCTTCTGCGACCTCGCCACCGTCGACCTCTACCAGGGGCTGCTCACCGGGGAGGAGGCCGCTCCCGGCAGTTGGGCGCCCGCGCACCGCGAGTCCGCCGGAGGCTCGGCGGAGCTGCGCCGGGTGGCCCACGCCAGCGCGGTCGCCGACGCGCTGCCCACCGCCGTGGCGGGCAGCGGGCCCCCGGGTCCGGACGACCTGCCGCCCGCGCTCGGCTCCGTCCACCGCTTCCCGTTCGGCTCGCCCTGCGCCATGGCGCTGCGCTCCGGCCAGGTCGAGGACGTCCCCGGCGACGAGATGGGCTTCGTGCAGTCGACGCTCGCCGTGCCGATGGTCGCGCACGACACCGTCGTCGGCCTCGTCCAGTTCTCCCGTACGAAGGGCAGCGAGCCCTTCGGCGAGCGCGACCGGGCGCTCGCCACCGAACTGGCCGCCCGCGCCGCCGTCTGCATCGACAACGCCCGCCTCTACCGCCGCGAGCATGAACGCGCCCTGATCCTCCAGCGCAGCCTGCTGCCCCCAGGCGACCCCGAGGCCGCCGGTCTCGACATCGCCTGCCGCTATCTGCCCGGCAACACCGCCACCGAGGTCGGCGGCGACTGGTTCGACGTGATCGAGCTGCCGGGCCACCGCACCGCCCTCGTCGTCGGCGACGTCATGGGGCGCGGCCTGCGCGCCGCCGTCGCCATGGGCGAACTGCGCACCGCCGTAAGGACCCTGGCCCTCCTGGACCTGGAGCCGGCCGAAGTGCTCTCCGCCCTCGACGAGGTCGCCCGCGGCCTCGGCTCCCCGGGCGGCGGCGAGCGCAGCGAGGGCCTCGGCGGCAGCGGCGGAGCGCAGTGGCCCTCCCGAGCCGCGCAGAAGTCCCGTGAGGCCGACCTCTCCGAGGTGTATCTCGCGACCTGCGTGTACGCGGTCTACGACCCGGTCACCCGGCGATGTACGTTCGCCAACGCCGGCCACCTCCCCCCGGCCGTCGTCGAGCCCGGCCGGCCCGCCCGGCTCATCGACGTACCCCCGGGCATGCCGCTGGGCGTCGGCGGCGAGCCGTTCGAGGAGGTCGAGGTCGAGCTCGCCGAGAACGCCCTGCTCACCCTCTACACCGACGGCCTGGTCGAGTCCCGGGACCAGCCGCTGGACGAGGGCCTGGACGCGCTGCGGGCCGTGCTCACCGGTCCGCAGATGGAGCTGGAGGACGCCTGCGACCACGTCCTGAGCACCCTGGACACCCGGCACGGCGAGGACGACATCGCCCTGCTGATGGCCCGTATCCAAGGGCTGCCCGCGGAGGCGGTGGGGGACTGGACGCTGCCGCGCGAACTCCGTTCGGTGGGCCGCGCCCGCGAGCTGGCCCGCTCCCAGCTGGTCGCCTGGGATCTCGACGACCTGGTCGACACCACCGAACTCCTCGTCAGCGAGCTGGTCACCAACGCCCTGCGCTACGGCGAGGGCGAGATCAGGCTCCGGCTGCTGCGCGACCGCACCCTGGTCTGCGAGGTGTGGGACGCCGGACTCGTCCAGCCGCGCCGCCGCCGCGCCCGCGACACCGACGAGGGCGGCCGCGGCCTCCAGCTGGTCGGCCTGCTCAGCGCCGCCTGGGGCTCGCGCCGCACCCCGCGCGGCAAGACCGTCTGGTTCGAACTGGCCCTGCCGGACGGGGCCCCGGCCGCCGAACTCTCCGTGGAGCAGCTCCTGAGCATGTACTGACCCGGGGCAGCGCCCGCGTCACGCGCCCGTCTTCAGGGCCGCCAGCCGGGCCTCGACCTCCGCGCTGGCGCCCAGGCTGTCCAGCTGCTCGAACTGGGCGTCCAAGGAGGAGGCGGCCAGCTCCTGCTTGCCCAGCGCCTTCGCCTCCTCGCGCCGCACCTTGTCCTCGAAGCGACTCAGCTCGCTCGTCGGGTCGAGCACGTCGATGTTCTTCACCGCGTCCATCATCTGGTTCTGCGCCTGCGCGGACTTGGCGCGCGCCACCAGTTCGTCGCGCTTGGCCTTCAGCTCGGAGAGCTTGACCTTCATCTGGTCGAGCCCCGTCTTCAGCTTGTCCACCACCTCGGACTGCGAGGCGATCGTCGGCTCGGCCGTCCTCGCCTCCTGCTCCGACTGGAGCTGACGGCCCAGCGCCACCTTGGCCAGGTTGTCGAACTTGTCGGCCTCTGCCACCGACCCGGCCCCGCGCAGCTCGTCCGCCTTCCGGCTGGCCGCCAGCGCCTTGCCGCCCCACTCGGCCGCCGCCTCGATGTCCTCCTTGTGGTCCTGCTCCATCAGCCGGAGGTTGCCGATGGTCGACGCGACGGCCTGCTCGGCCTCCGCGATGTTGTTCGTGTAGTCCCGGATCAGCTGGTCCAGCATCTTCTGCGGGTCCTCGGCCTGATCGAGGAGGGCGTTGATGTTGGCCTTCGCGAGCTGGGTGACGCGGCCGAGGACGGTCTGCTTGGTCATGGGATCGCTCCTTGGAGGTCGAGATCGCTGGTAGGGGTGAGGAGGTTCGGGAGAGCGGATGAGGTCCGGTCGTTCAGAAGCGGCCGCCACCGCCCCTGCGCCCCCGCGTTCCGCCCCCGCCGAAACTGCCGGGACTGCCGCCGAAGCCGCCCGACCGGCCACCCCCGCCGAAGCCTCCGCCGAACCCGCCGCCCATGCCCCCGCCCCGGCCGCCGCCTCCGCCTCCGAACAGCCCGCCGAGGATGATGCCGCCGAGCACCGCGCCGCCCATGCCGCCGCCCCCGCCCCGCACACCGCCGGGCCCCTGCATGCCGCCGAAGCCCCGGACGTCCTGCTCCGCCAGGCTCATCGCCTGCCGGGCCAGCGCGTCCGCCTGCTGCGCCTCGGCCAGCGCACCCTGCGCGTCCGCGCCCGACAGCTCCCGGGCCCGCTCCCACCGCCGCTGCGCCTCCGCGAGCCGGGTACGGGCCTGGCTGCCGACCGCACCCCGGTTGGTCGTGATGTAGTCGGCCGCCGCCCCGATCGCGGACCGGGCGGTGAGCATCGCCTGATCGAGGAGGGTGCGGGCCTTCGTCTCGCCGCGCTCCTGGTCCCGGGCCCCCGCCAGCGCCTCGTCCAGCGCCGCGTCCGCCTCCTCCACCCGGCGCAGCGCGTCGATCGGGTCGTACGGTCCCGCCGCCGTCGCGCCCCGCACATCGGCGAGCACCGCCTCGGCGCGGGCGATCCGGCCGCGCAGATCGGCGGTCGACGCGCCCTCGGCGGTCCCTTCGAGCAGCCCGCCCGCGTCCGCGAGGTCGGCCTCCGTCTCGGTGAGCGCGGCGGGCAGCCGGCGCGCGGCCTCGGCCAGCTCCGCCGCCCGCCGGTCCACCGAGTCCAGCAGCGTGCCCGCCTGGCCCACCGCGCCCTCGGCGGCCCGGATGTACACCGCGGCCCGGGAGTTCTCGCCGCCCTCGACCGCCGTACGGGCCTGCTCCACGGCCGAGGCCGCGAAGACGAGCCGGTCCCGCGCCTGCTCGACGTCGCCCGCCACGGGCGTGGCCGCGCCCTCCCCGTACCGCTCGCGCAGCCCGGCGACGCCCGCCTCGGCCGCGGCGACCCGTCCGGCGAGGTCGCGGTGCGTGGCGTCCACGGTGGCCAGGGCGTCGGGAGCGGTACGTTCCAGGGCGCGCAGCCGGTCGAAGTCCTCGGAGACGGTGTCCAGACCCTCGTTCGCCGCCGCGCAGCGCGTGAGGATCTCCTCCAGCATCCGGCGGCGGGTCGCGTCGTCCTCGGGGAAGGCGTCGTCGAGCTGCTGACGCAACCGGAACGACCGCGTCAGCTCGTCCTTCGCCCGCGCCACCGCCTCGGTGAAGGGCTTCGCCGCCTCCTCGCCGAACTGGGCGGTCGCGAAGCCGAGTTCCTCCTCGCTGGTGCGCACCGCGTCGTCGGTGTCCACCAGCACCTGCTTCGCCCGCGCGTCCAGCTCCGGCAGCGGCGTCGGCGGCTCCGGCGCACCGCCCGCCCCCGCGCCCCGGCCCCAGCCGGTGGCCGCCGGGGTGGTGCGGGTCGTGCTGCGCCGCTTGCGCCGGGCGTACGCGTAGGCGCCGACCGCGCCCACGCCCCCGACGACGGCCACCGGCAGGATGAAGTCGCGGGCGCCGGTGGCGCCGGAGTCGCCCGTACCGGGGTCGGCCGGCCCCGGGGTGATCGCGGGGGCGGTCACCGGGCGTCCGGCCCGTACGGAGGCGTAGCCGTCCGCCGCGCCGATCGCGGCCCCCGCCCAGTCGTTCTCCCGCAGCGCGGGTTCGATCGCGGTGCCCGCCACGTCCCGCAGCTGGGCGTCGGTGAGCGGGGAGCCCGCGTCGACGGAGTAGGCGTACTGCCGGTCGTGGGTGGCGACGGAGAGCAGCACATCGTCCTGGCCCAGGCCGTTGCGGTCGGCGGTCTCGTCGCTCCAGGTCTGCCCGGACCGGCCGGAGAAATCGCGTACGTACACCACGAAGAGCTGGACGCGCTCGTCCTCGTACAGCCGGTCGAGGGCGTCCTCCACCTGCTCCGTCCGGTCGCCCAGCGCGCCCACCCGGTCGGTGATCTGCCCGTCCCGGGACAGCTCGACGGGGTCGTCGGCGCGGGCGGGCCCGGCGGCGGGGAGCACCAGCCAGCACACGGCGGACAGCGCGGCGAGCAGGCCGGTGAGCAGACCGGCGGGCAGACCGGTGGGCCAGGCCCTGCCGGGCGCGGCGCTCCGGGCCCGTGGCAATCGAGGAGGTGTCACCTTTGCGAGGCTATGTGTGCTTTTTGGCCCCCGCGACCCGACGTTCTGCCGGTCGGCGTCGGCTGTTCGCATGAAAGGGCGCGCGAAAGAAGTCGCTCCGTGCGTGTGCGGAGCGGCGGCGGCCGCCGCCCGTCGTCAGATGGGGCGACGTGGCGCGTTCCGGGCCCGGCGCCGGAGGCCGACGGCGCCGCGCCGGTCAGGCCCGGTCGCACGGGAGGCCCGTCCCACGAGGGGCCCGGTCTCCCAGGACGCGTCCCATGAGAGGCCCGAAGTCCGGAGGTGGCGTGTGACTGGCCTTCAGCTGTCGGTCGTCGTGCCCTGCTTCGACGAGGCCGAGGTGATCGAGGCCTTCCACACCGCGCTGGTCGGCGTCCTGGAACCCCTCGGCGACAGCTTCGAGATCTGTTACGTGGACGACGGCAGCCGGGACCGCACCCGGGTGCTGCTGAACGCCCTCGCCGCCCGCGACCCGCGCGTCCACTACACCGCCTTCAGCCGGAACTTCGGCAAGGAGGCCGCCATGCTCGCCGGTCTCCGCATGTCGAGCGGGGCGGCCGTGGTGATCATGGACGCCGATCTTCAGCACCCGCCCGAGCTGATCCCCCGCATGCTGGAACTGCACCGGCACGGCTACGACCAGGTCATCCCGCGCCGCGACCGCACGGGCGAGGGACTGCTCCGCAGCACCCTCAGCCACACCTACTACGCACTCGTCCGCCGCTGCATGGACGTGGAGCTCATCGACGGGTCCGGGGACTTCCGGCTGCTGTCGCGGCGGGCGGTGGAGAGCGTGCTGTCGCTGCCGGAGAGCAACCGCTTCTCCAAGGGGATCTTCTCCTGGATCGGCTTCGACACGGTCACCTTCCGCTACCGCAACAGCGAGCGGGTGGCGGGCCGGTCGAAGTGGGGCAGCAAACGGCTGCTGAACTACGGCATCGACGGACTGCTCTCCTTCAACAACCGGCCGCTCCGCCTCGCGATCTACGCAGGCTTCTGGGTCTTCGTCTCGGCCCTGGCCTACGCGCTGTGGACGGTCGTGAGGGTGGTCCTGCACGGCGTGGACACCCCCGGTTACGCCACCCTCCTCATCGCCGTCGTCGCCCTCAGCGGCATCCAGCTGGTGACGCTCGGCGTCATCGGCGAGTACGTCGGCCGCATCTACCACGAGGCGAAGCACCGCCCGCCGTACGTGGTGCGGGAGACCGACGCGACCTGCCGGGCGCTGCCGGACGGCCCGCCGCAGCTACCGCGGCTCACCGGCGGCCCGGCCGAACGCGCCGCCCCCGCCCGCGCCCCCGCAACCGCCCCGGGCACGCCCAGCCGGTCCCGTACCGTCCGCCAGTTCGGCAGCTTCGTCCTCATCGGCTGTGTGAACACCGCCGTCTACCTCGGTGTCTACGCCTCGCTGAACCGCTGGATCCCCTACCTGACCGCCCATGTCATCGGCTACGCGGTCAGCATCGTGTGCTCGTTCCTGCTCAACTCCTACGTCACCTGCCGGACCCGGCCGACCTGGCACGCGTTCGTCCGCTATCCGCTCTCCAGCCTGGTCAACCTGGTGGCGTCCGGAGCGCTGCTCTACGGCGCGGTCAGCGGACTCGGGATGGACAAGAACCTCGCCGCGCTGGCGGCCGGCGTCCTCGTCACACCCGTCTCGTTCCTGCTGGCCCGGTGGGCGATCACCTCGGGCCAGGCCAGGTCGGCCGCCGTACCGGAGGCCGTGGAGGTCCCCGCCGAACCGCTGCCCGGCCGCCCGGCGCCCGCACCGCTGCCCACCCGCTCGCCCCAGGACCGGTGAGGCCGTGATGTCCGACGACGTTCCCGTAACCGCTGCCGCCCCGGAGAATCCGCGCGACGGAGGCAGGAGTCGCGACAGCGGCAGGAGTGTGGACGAGGGTGCGCCGGACCGGGCCGGACGTGACGCGGACCGCCCCTGGGCCGCCCTCTGGGTGAGCGCCCTCGCGCTTCCGCCCCTCGCCCTGCTCGCCGCGGCCTCCTGGTTCGGCCGGTGGGTGAGGCCCGGCGCCGACGACTGGTGCTTCCTGCCCGTCGTACGGGACGACGGCGTCACCGGCCTCGTCGGGAAGTTCTACTTCGACGACAACGGGCGGGTCGCCAACGCGCTCCTGGTCGGCGCGTACGCGAAGTTCCAGGTCGCGGGACACCAATGGTTTCCCCTGGTCAGCGGGGTGCTGGTGCTCGCGGTCCTCTGGGCGGTGGCCGTTCTGGCGCTGCGCCGGGCGGGCCTGCGCACCCCGCGCGGCCTGCCGCTGCTCCTCGCGGCGATGACCACGGCGCTCTTCCTGTTCGCCACGCCGAACACGTACAAGACGTTCTACTGGCCCGCCGCGTCCGTCTCGCACACGCTGCCGCCCGTCCTGGCCTGCGCCGCCCTGATCCCGCTCCTCCTCGCCCGCTCCCGCCGCGGCCGGGCCCTCGCGCTCGTCGTCGCGGTGCTCGCGGGGGCCTTCCTCGCCACGCTGTCCGAGGAGACGGCGATCGTCGTGGTGATGGTGCTGCTGGCCGCGCTCCTCCTGTCCGGCCGGGTCGTGCCCGCGTCCGACCGGGGGCTCGTCCGCCGGTGGTGCGCGGCGGGCCTCGCCGGGACGGCGGCCGGGGCCGTCGTCCTCATCACCTCACCCGGCTCCATGCGCCGCAGGGAGCGGTTCGGCGCGGAGACCACGTCGCTGCTCGCCTCCGACTCCCTGGCCGCCTCGCTGCGCGCGTTCGCCGAGATCACCGTCACCGTGGTCACCACCTGGCAGTACGTCGGCGCGGTCGCGGCGGGCGTCCTGCTGGGGCTGCTGTGCCGGCGGGCGGACGGGACCACACCCCGCCCGCCCGCGCACTGGCCGCGGCTCACCACCGCCGGGGTGCTGGTACTCCTCGTCTCCGGCTACCTCTGCACGGTCATCGCCTACCCCGTGTTCGGCGACCGGGTGAGCGACGCGAGCGCCAACCGGCTGTGGAACGACTACCTCCTGCTGTACGTGATCCTCCTCGTCGGCGCGGGTGCGCTGCTGGGCCTGGCCGTCCGCCGGTACGCCCGCCGCACCGCCCCGGCGAAGGCGGTGTGCGCCGCGCTCTGCGTCCTGGTCTGCGTGGGCCCGGCCGTCGCCCTGACCAACCTGGACACCGCGATGCGGGCCCGGGCCGAGAAGTGGGACGCCCAGGATCAGCGGCTGCGCGAGGGCGCGGCGAACGGCGAACGGGTCCTGCCGTACGAGCGGCTGGTGATCAGCCAGATGCTGGAGCCGTTCAGCCAGGGCGGCCGCAGGTACTGGCCGGGCGGTTGCGTCGCCGACCTCTACGGCCTCGACCGGGTCACGGACGGGGCCAGGAACCGCTGAGCGCCGGGACAGGGGACGGGGACCTCAAGAGATGAAGTCCGTCAGCGTGCATCCGTCCACGAGCGACTTCTCCTGCTTGTAGCCGCTCGGAATCGGCTCGTCCGGGTCGCAGGCGAGCATGAGGAGACCGGAGGTCCGCAGATCGCTCCTGGTCTCGCTCGTGCCGCTGGCGACGGCGAAGTCCTTGCCGACGAAGTACTCGCCGCCCTGCTTCTTCGCCTGGGTCTGGAACTTCTTCATGTCGTCGATCGCCATGAGCCGGACCGAGTTGCGCTGGTCGTTGAAGCAGATGGCCCGCTCCCTGATGCCCCAGGTCGCACCGGCCTCTTCCGGATACGGGAAGTCGGAGTCCTCGTAGTCCTTCTCCTGCATGACCAGACCCGTGCAGGTGGTGTACTGCAACACGAACATCTCGATGGCGGCCATCGTGGGGGCGCTCGGCGGACCGTCCCGGTCGGGGTCGATGAGCCGGCCGCCGCTGCCGGCGGACTGCCCGTAACCGTCGTCGGCGGCACCGTCTCCGCCATCACCACTACTGCCGCCCTTGCTACTGCCACCACTGCTGCCAACGGCACCGCCGCTGCCGTTGCCGTTGCCGTCGGCGCCGTCGTCACCGCCGCAGCCGGTGACCGCCGTCAGCGCCAGGACTGCCGCGCCGACGACGACCATGTACCGCAACCGCATGGTGTTCTCCTGGTTCCTGGACACCGCGGAGATCGGACCCGCGAGGACGTGCCTCAGGATGCAGTGTCGGCAGCGGGTGAACAATCGTCGGCTTCACATGGTCTGATAACCCAGGAGTTATCGCTGAAGGCCGGGGGCGGGCGCGTGGAACTGCGCGACATCGAGATCTTTCTGACGCTGGCCGAGGAGCTGCACTTCGGCCGGACCGCGAAACGGCTGCATGTGTCGCAGGCGCGGGTGAGCCAGTCGATCGCCAAGCAGGAGCGGCGGATCGGCGCGCGGCTCTTCGCCCGCAGCAGTCGCCGGGTCGAACTGACTCCCATCGGGGCTCAGTTGCGTGAGGACCTCGGCGCGGGCTACCGACGGATTCTCGACGGCACCCGCGCGGCCACCGCCGCCGCCCGGGGCACGGCGAGCACGCTGACCCTGGGGCTGCACGGACCCCAGCCGCAGGATCAGGCGCGCGTCCTCAACCTCTTCCGCTCCCGGCACCCCGAGATCCAACTCCGCATCCAGGAGCTGAACTTCACGGACCCGTTCGGCCCGCTCCGCGACGGATCGGTCGACGTGGCGACCGCCTGGCTGCCCGTCCGTGAGCCGGATCTCACCGTCGGTCCGCTGGTCATCGCCGAACCGCTGCTGCTCATGGTCGCGACCGGCCATCCGCTCGCCTCCCGCGACACGGTCGGCATGGAGGACCTGGGCGACTGGACCCTGCCGCAGTCCGCGCAGCCCATCCCCGAGTACTGGCAGCAGACGCTCGTCCCCGCCCGTACGCCGTCCGGCCGGCCGATCCGGCGAGGGCCGAAGGTCTCCACGTTCCAGGAGATCGCCGCCATGGTCGTGGCGGGCGAGGTGATCTGCCTCGTCCACGGCGTCGCCGCACGCTACTACCCGTGGCCCGGCCTCCGCTATCTCCGCCCGTACGACGCGCCGTTGGTGAGCTGGGCGCTGATCTGGCCGACGGCCGGCGAGACGGGCCCGGTCCGCGACCTCGCCCGCGCGGTACGCGACGCGGGTCCGCCGAAGATCTGACGACGAGTCAATCACGGTGATCACAGAGCCCGTTCGTCCCGTCCGGACGTCTCCCCGCTCCTACCAGCGCAGTACGCCGTCCTCGTCCTGGAGCGTTCCCGTCGGGCCGTCCGCGCCGAGCGTCGCGAGCCGTACGACCACCCGGGCGCTCTCCTCGGGTGAGCGCCCGATGCCGAACGCCGCGGTCATGTCAGTGGCGGTGGGGCCGGGCTCGACCGCGTTGAACCTGATGCCCGGATAGGCCTTGGCGTACTGGACCGTCAGCATGGTGGCCGCCGCCTTCGAGGCGGAGTAGAGCGGCAGCGGCAGGCTGGACTCCACCCGGTCGGGGTTGTTCACCGCCCAGAACGACCCGGCGCTGCTGGAGACGGTGACCACGGTGGGGTTCGCGGACTCGCGCAGCAGGGGGAGCGCCGCCTCGGTGACACGTACGATCCCCACCGCGTTGGTGTCGAAGACCCGCAGGGCCTTGGGGCCGTCGATGTCGCCGTCGCCCAGGACGCCCGCGTTGTGCACCAGGACGTCGAGCCGGCCCTCGGCCGCACCGATCGTCGCCAGCGCGCCGGTCGCCGAGGCGTCGTCGGTCACATCGAGCTGGACGAACCGTGCGCCGAGCGTCGCCGCCGCCTTCTCGCCCCGCTCGACGTCGCGCGCGCCGATGTAGACGGTGTGGCCCGACGCGACGAGCTGCTTGGCGGTTTCGTAGCCGATGCCCTTGTTGGCGCCGGTGATCAGTGTGACGGTCATGGTCTTCCCCGGGTTCTGTAGTGATCGATGCGGAACTTCACCGTAGCATTTCCGCATCGATCGCTACAGAAGAGATAGGATGGGGACGTGGAGACGAGACGGAAGGGCCCGAGCGGTCGGCCGAGAGGGTTCGACGCCGACGAAGCCCTGGAACGCGCGATGCTGGTGTTCTGGGAACACGGCTACGAAGGCGCCGGCCTGGCCTGCCTGACGCAGGCGATGGGCATCTCCACCACCAGCATGTACGCGGCTTTCGGCAACAAGCAGGAGCTGTTCCGCAAAGCCCTGGAGCGCTACGCCACCGGCCCCAGCGACTATCTGGTCCGGGCCCTGGAACAGCCGACCGCCCATGGCGTGGCGACCGAGCTCCTCGCCGGCACCATCCGGACCACCACCCGCCCGGCCGGTCCTCAGGGCTGCCTGGGCGTCCAGGGCGCGCTGGCCGCGAGCGACTCCGGCCAGGAGGTCCGTGACCTCCTGGCCGCCTGGCGCAACGAGAGCCACCGCTTCGTCCAGGAGCGTTTCCGGCGAGCCGTCGACGAGGGCGACCTGCCTCCGGAGATCGATCCGGCGCTCCTGGCGCGCTATGTCACCACCCTGGCCTTCGGCATCGCCGTACAGGCCGCGGGCGGAGTCTGCCGCGACGAACTCCAGGCGATGGCCGACGCGGCCCTCCGCAGCTGGCCCCCTTTCTGACGGAGGTCCGGGAGCAGCCCCCGCCCCTCTGACGGAGGTCCGGGAGCGGCCCCCGCCCCGCCCTCAGTACCCGTAGATCATCTTGTACGCGACCTCCGGCAGGAACTGCCCGGCCACGGAACCGGCTCCGACCCCGCAGTCGCCGTCCGACTCGCCCGGGGTCTTCAGCCACAGCAGCATCTCGGCTCCGCCGCCGGTCTGGCTGACCGCTCCGGTCCTGCGTCCGCCCGGGTTGCACCACTCTCCGTCGGAGCCGTTGCCGTTGCGGCTGGTGTCGATGACGTACGGCTTCGTGTAGCCGTAGGAGGCCGACAGCGATCCGTTGACGGCGTTGCCGTACGCGGAGTTCTCGCCGGTGCCGTAGTAGTTCGAGATGTTCAGCGAGAAGCCGTGCGCCTGCCGGGCTCCCGCGCCGTCGAGGTGCTGCGCCATGGTGGCCGCGTCGATCCAGGCCGGATTTCCGGCGTCCAGGTAGGTCCAGGTGTTGGGCGCGAGGGCGCTGAACCGGGCCAGCGCGTCCTTGAGCATCGTGTTGCGCTCATCGATCTGGGCCTGGGTCAGGCAGCTGAAGTCGCCCAGCGAGTCGGGCTCGACGACCACCAGTGCGGGCCGAGTGCCGATGGCCGATGCGAAGGCGGAGATCCAGGCCTGGTAGGCGCTCGGGGTCCCCGCGCCGCCGCCGGAGTGGCCGCCGCAGGCGTCGCGGCCGGGGATGTTGTAGGCGATCAGGACGGGCAGCTTGTCGGCGGCGTCGGCGGCGCCCACGTACGAGCCGACCGCCGCCCCGATGTCGCCGCTCCAGGAGCCGAACCACCGGGCCATGGGGCGCGAGGCGATGCCGTCCCGGATGGCGGCGGCGCGCCCGTCGCCGGGGTTCGCGGCGGCCCAGACGGCGGGCGTCGAGTCGGGGTCGGTGTAGAAGCCGCTGGTCATGCCGATGGGGTCGGCCTGTGCGGTGGTGGGGGTGGCGGGGGTGGTGGTGAGGTCGGCTGCGGTGGCCTGCTGCCCTGCGCCGAGGGGGAGGAGCAGGCAGGCGAAGGTCGAGGCGACGAGCGTGCGCAGAAGTCTCTTCACGAGTGCGGCCCTTCTGTGGGAGCGCTCCCAATCGTCGGCGGCGGCTGGGAGGTGGGGGAGGGGAGCGCGGGGGTGGGGGGAGGTGCGTACGGCGAACCGGTGGGGCGCCGGTCCGCGACTGCCGCCGTCAGACGAGACGGTGACAGCGGGACACCCCGCTGTCAATGAGTCCGGCAACGGCTCACCCGCGCAGCAGGTCTCACCCGGCGGGGCGGTGGACGCGCGGCAGCCCCAGGTCCGGCAGATCGAGGTGGAAGCCGTGTCCGCGACCGCTCATCGTTCCGTCGTAGCCGAGGCCGGCCGGCTCGACGCCCAGCTGCCGCAGCTCCTCGACGAGCATGCGGGAGGCTGTCGCGGCGTGCGCGCGATCGTCCATGGCCTCGGGGAAACGGCGTTGCCAGATCGAGCGGGAGAACTCCCAGCCGCTCCGGGTGAGGCGGGCGGGGTCGGCCAGGCCGGGGTGGTGCAGGTATCCGGTGGCTTCGACGACGAGACTCAGATCCTGGCTCCAGCACTGGACGAAGCGTCGGTCGTCGCGGGCGGCCCCCAGGTGCAGGATGAACCGGCCCGGGAAGAACGGGGTGTCATAGGTGAGCGACCGCAGCGCTTCGGACAGGCGCTTCTCCACCTCTTCCCACGTGATGCCGGGCTCTTCCCACGTGATGCCGGGCGCATCCGGCGAAGCGGTGGCCGGGGCGGAGGCGGGCGGCAGACCGGCGGGCTCGGCGGCGCGCCAGCGACCGCGGGAGTAGCCGCGCCCGGCGGAATCGGCGCCCGCTTCGGGAGGCAGGAGTTCGAGGCTCACCTCGCCCTCGTCGTGCGAGTGCACGAGGAGCCCGGCGCCGGGCCGCCGCCACAGCATCCACGGGCCGGAGTCGCCTCCCCACATCGTGGGCGGCCCCAGCTCCTCCTCCATGACCCACCAGGCGGCGCGCACAAGGCCCGCGGCGGCGAACACGTCCTCGGCGGGCAGGTCGACGACGCGTACGTTCAGCTTGCGCACCTGCTCGGGCGTCGAGGCGTCGGAGATCACGGTGCCGTATCCGCCCCAGGGCCCCTTCCGGGGAGCGAAGCGACGCCAGACCTGACCCGCGATCTCCTTGGGCTCCCGAAGCTCCCAGCCCAGCGGAGAGATAGCGTGCTCGAAATCCGGCAGGCTCCATGAGCCCGGACGGAGCGGGTCGAGCTCTTTCACCAGCTCGCGAAAGCTGTCCGATTCGAGCCAACTGCCCCGGGGGATCGTGTTCTGCATCCGGCAAACAGTAGGTGGCACCAATGACACCGATGAAACTGATGACTCCGATGACTCCGATGCCACCGATGACTTCGGAGAGATGAGGTGGAGCATGGAGGCGGAGAAGGCCCCACAACTCGCATTCGGGCAGAAGGTGTTGGACGCCCAGAACGGCGGGCGCGGCCGACGGTGAACCGGTCGATGGCCTCGCCGTGCGACCTGGCCCAGTCCGTCAGGACGGCGATCGGCTCGACGAGGTCGACGAGTTCGCCGTGCCGGACGAGCTGGCCGAGCCGCTGCTGACGGCCGACACCAGGTGATCAGGAGGTACGGGCGCCGGCTGCCGGCTCAGGGACGCTCTCCGGGACGTGCGACCAGAGGCGTACTCGTATATGTCTGGAAGTCTGACGTTTCCGTTCGATAAACGCATGAAAATGGAGGAAAGGAACCTTCTTCGGCTCTGAACAGGAGAGAAAATGCGTGGCGTTCTGATAGGCGTGGTGGCCGCGGTGGCAGTGCTCGGTGTGGCGGGCGCGGTGGCCGTGCCCGAGGCCAAAGAGTGGTACGACGGACGCCACGAGCAGACTTCCTCCTACGCCACGGGCAAGGAGGCCAAGGAGGAGCGCGAGTCCGTTCCCCGGTGGCTGCCGGACGACGCCACGTCGGTCGAGTACGCCATGCGGACGACCGGAGGCGAGCGCCTGCTGAAGGCCACGCTCTCCGGCGACCGGCTGCCCGCGCAGTGCGAACCGCTGGGCGGCAAGAGCGCCCCGGACCCCGAGATCAGCGCGTCCTGGTTCCCTTCGGGGGCTGCGAACGGCGCGAAGGGTCGCTGCGGCTCCTACTACGTATCGCTGGAGGACCGCACGCTGTACGCCTGGCAGACGAACGACGACTGGGTGGAGGAGAACCGCCGGTCCGCGGGGTAGCCGCCGTACGCAGGCAGGTGTGCCGAGGTAGCCGCACCGCCGAAGACGTACCCAAGACGCACCGACGAAGTCCTCCGACGAGACGTGTCGTCCGACGAGACGTACTGACGAACCCGAGGTCCCCTGTGATCGCTTTCGCGCCGACGGCCGTGTTCCTGCTCTGGTTCTGCTGGGGTGTCCGGCAGGACCGCCGCCAGTTCCGCAACGCGGTGCTGCTCGGCCTGACCGTGCTGAGTCTGTCGTTCGCCCTGCTGACCCAGGTGGACCGGCTGCCGGACAACCTGGCCGTGCTGGTGTACGCGCTGGTCTTCCTCGTGCCCGTGCTCGCGATCGTGGTCCTCGGCGGCTTCCTCGTGGTCAACGGCCTCACCATGGTCCGCAAGGAGGGCCGTCGCCCCGCCAACCTCCTCTCGGGCCTGGCCGGGCTCGGCATCTTCGCCGTCCTGGCGCTCGTGGTCACCGCCGACTACCTAGGCGGCTCGAACGCGTACCGTTCTTTCATCCTGGCCGTCGTGCTGATCACCGGCTATGTCGCCTTCCTCTTCCTCTGCTTCCTCGCCTACGCCTTTCTGTACGGCCGCATCCGGGTGCGCGGCGACGTGGACTTCGTGGTGATGCTGGGATCGGGCCTCATCGGCGGCGAACGGGTGCCCCCGCTGCTCGCCTCGCGCCTGCGCGCCGGACTCCGGGTCCAGGAACAGCAGACGGCCCGGGGCGGCCCGGCCCCGGTCCTGCTGGTCTCCGGCGGCCAGGGCCCGGACGAGAAGCTGCCGGAGGCCGAGGCGATGGGCCGCTGGCTGGTGGCCGAGGGCGCCGACCCGGAGCTCGTCCTGGAGGAGAACCGCTCCCGTACGACGACGGAGAACCTGCGCTTCAGCCGGCGGATGATGGAGGCGGCCGACGCGGGTTACGTATGCGTCGTGGTGACCAACAACTTCCACGCGTTCCGCGCCGCGATGACCGCCCGCAAGGAGGGCGTGCGCGGCCAGGTGATCGGCTCGCCCACCGCCGCGTACTTCTGGCCGAGTGCGACGATCCGGGAGTTCGTCGCCGTCTTCTGGGAACACCGGCTCGTCAACGCGGCCCTGTGCGTGCTGCTGGCGGCGCTGGCTGTGGTCGTGGGGATGGGCTGGTAGGGGCCTGGCGGGCCGGTGCGCCGCGCACCGGCGAGAGGCCTCTCCCGCGCGGCTCGGGCCCGTCGGCCGGAGCGGCGGGAGAGGCCCCTCACGTCTCAGATGCCGCAGCTGGGCGCGGACCAGAAGCGGCCGCTGCCCCCGGCGACGTGGGTGTGGTCGTTGTGGCCCGGGTAGCCCGGGCCGAGGATCTCGGTGAAGCCGTGGTTGCGCGCGGCCTGGGCGAGGGCGCAGAAGCCCTGGGGCCCGGCGCCGAGGTCTGCCGCGTGCCCGTACATGTGCCGGCTGTTGGCGGCGCCGCCGACCGCGCTGTTGCAGGACACGCTCCGGAAGCCGCCGTTGACGGTGATCGGCCGGTCACCCATCGCGTGCCGCATGGCCTGGAGCTTCCACATGGTCACCAGGGCGTTGGCGCGCGCGGTGGCGGCGCTGACCTTGCCGCCGGACCAGTCGGAGTTGCAGCGGTTCAGCTCGGCGTAGGTGAAGTTGACCGGGGTGCAGTCGTCGTCCTGGAGCTGGTAGATCTTGTTGAACGTCTGGGCGCCCGCGATGCCGTCGGCGGCCAGGCCGTACGCGGCCTGGAAGCGCTGCACGGCCGCCTTCGTGGCCGGCCCGAACGCCCCGTCGACGGCGATCTGGTTTCCGGTGCCCGGATAGCCGGAGACCCGGATCTGGAGCTGCCGTACCGCTTCACCGCTGGAACCCTCCTGGAGCGTGCCGCTCCAGGTGTAACAGGCGTCGGCCGTACCGACGTTGCCGGTCGGCGCGGATTCGGGGGCGGCGGTGGCGGTGGCCGCCGTGGTGCCGCCGAGCGCGAGTGCCGCGCCCGCGAGGGTCGCGAGAAGGAATCCGATGGGGCGTGATCGCATGGGGCTGCACCTCATTGTCGTCAGGCTGTCCCTGGAGGAATCCGAGCCTCCGGCGTGGGCCCTGTGGGTGTCAAGTGCATGTCAACATGCTGCCAAGCGGCCCGAACGCGGACCGGGAGGGCGGCGGCCGCCGCCCTCCCGGTCGTCAGCTGCTGAAGCCGAGGAGGGGCGGCGTGGCGCCGGCCCCCTCGGGGTTGACGAGGACCCAGTCGCCGTCGCGGCCGCGCACCAGCTGGGGGGCCTCGGCGACGTCGTCGAGGCCCTCGCGGATCAGGGGCCCCTCGGCGAGATGCCCGGTGCGCGGGTCGAGGGAGCGGATCCGCCCGTCCGCGAGCACGGCGAGCCGGTTCCCGGACAGTCGGGTGAGGGCCGTGACCGGACCGCCCGCCCCGGTGTGCCACAAGCGCTGTCCGTCGTCGAGCCCGTAGCCGGACAGGGCTTCGGGGATGACCTTGCCCGGCTTCGTCACCGCGGTCACCAGAACGTCTCCGACGACCGCGGCGCGGAGCGCGGGCCGGGCGTCGAAGTCCTGGTCCCCGTACGCGGTCATCCGGAGATCCTCCTCGGGCCCCGAGACCTTCACCGTTCCGCGCAGCCGGTCCCGGTCGTCGAAGGCCAGCGCGGCGTCGGTGCCCCGGGCGTCCTTCTCCTTGAGCCAGAGCGTGAACGGCCGGGCGGAGACGACCACGGCCGCCTCCCACTCGCTCTCCACCGGCAGAGCGGTACGGCGTACGGCCTTGCCGGTCGCGGTGTCGAGCGAGAACAGCTCCAGCGAGCCGAACTCGCCGTCGCGCAGGCACTGGACGACCACCCGGGTGCGGCCCGCCGCGGCCGAGGCGACGACCGGCGAGCAGCCCGCGTCGAGGTCCAGTTCCCAGCGCGGATCGCCCGCTCGCAGGGCGAAGCCCCGTACCGCGGTGTCCTCCAGGGTGACGGCGACGCCGCCGTCGACAGCCACCCTGCCGTCGGTGGGCGACTCGAAGCCGGTGCCGCCCGTGATCTTCCGTTCCCAGAGCTTGCGGCCGCTCGCGGTGTCCACGCCCCACACCGTGTCGCACGGCGCGTCCACACGACCGAAGACGATCACGCCGACGCCGTCCACCACGGAGTCGCTCATCGCGCACGCCGACCCGCGCTCGGGCGCGGCCAGGTTCCACAGCTCACGCCCGTCGGCGAGGCCGTAGCCGGTCAGCCCGTCCGTGCGTGCGCGGACGACGGCGTCGCCCAGCACCCAGTTGCCCACGCCCGTGACGCTGTCCGGCCGGTCGATCGGCGTGTCCCAGGCCCGGTCGACGACGGGGCCGCGCAGCCACGCGTACGTCTGCCGGCCCGGCCAGAGGGCGAGGACCATGCCCGTCACGACGAGCACGGCGGGTAGTGCCTTTCCGGGCCGGACCCTGGCCAGCTTCTCGATCCGCCAGGTGACCACGGCGATGCCCGCGAAGGTGCACAGGAACGCCAGCAGGATGGTGGGGGTGGTGCCTTCGGGGCAGGGGCGGAAGCTGCTGCCGCCGCAACTGTTGCCCGGGATCGAGGTCCAGCCGAACCAGTGGAAGGCCACGGCGAGTCCGGGGACCAGCCCGGCCACCACGACGAGCAACGCCGTCCCCCATACGGATCCCCGTCTTCCGCGCGCAGGCCTGCTGTCCTCCACCACATCGCCCCCCAAGGCGTCAACTCCCGTATCTCTCCCCAGAGATGCGAAAGGTGATCGTATCGCCCCGAACAGGTGAACGACCCGAATATCTCCGCGAAGGTGGTGAACGTGTCGGCGACGATGGACAGGGCGGTTTTCGGCTCTTGTCGGGAAGGCCGCGGGCAGTGATTGTCCGGTCGGCCATGGGTGTGGGCGGTCAGGGACAATGCCCGGGTGGGCCTCATCGTCAAGTTCTTCGTCGCGCCGGACGACACATCGGCGGCGCTGACACTCCGGACGGGACCGGGAGAGGCGTACGAGTCGCTCTCCTTGGGCAACTTCGATCCCTTGGGGGCGGTGGTCGAATGGCGGTCCCTGCTCACCGGCCGCAGCTTCGAGGATGTCGCCGAAGCCGGTGAACCGCGTGTCGTCGCCGTCGAGGACGGCGGCGGATGTCTCGTCCTCGCGATCTCGTCCGACCTGTTCACCGCCCTCGCGGACGCCGAGCAGCCCACGCTGCGCGACGCCGCCGCATCGTGGGTTCAACTCCGCGCGGAGGAGGGCGAGATCATCGACGCGGACATCGCCGACGCGATCGTGGGCGATTTGGCCGCGCTCACCGGCAGCGCCCGCCGCCAGGGCCGGGGCGTCTACTGCTGGATCGCTTAGGAGCTCACGCCCGGAACCGGGTGGCCGAGTGTCCGTTGCATCAGCACGGTGTCGATCCAACGGTCGTGCTTGTAGCCGACGGCGGCCAGCCGGCCCGCGTCGGTGAAGCCGTAACGGCGGTGCAGCGCGGCTGAGGCGTCGGTGCCCGCGTCGGCGATGACGGCGATCATCTGGCGTACGTGAGTCCCGGTGCAGGCGGCCAGCAGGGCCTCCAGCAGCGCTCCGCCGAGACCCCGGCCCGTGCGGCCGGGTGCCAGGTAGATCGAGTTCTCCACGGTGTTCCGGTAGGCGGGCTTGGGGCGCCAAGGAGCCGCGTACGCGTAGCCCACGACCTCGCCGGACAGTTCGGCGACCAGGAACGGCAGGTTGCGGGCCGCGAGGTCGTCGAGGCGCTGGTGCCAGGCGGCTACCGGCGGAGGGTTCTCCTCGAAGGTGATCACGGTGTGGCGGACGTAGTACGTGTAGATCTCGGCGACGGCGCTCAGGTCGGCCGGGACCGCCGGGCGAATCACCGGCTCCATGGCTGTCACACCGAAAGTGTAGGCCGGGCCCCCTGCCCCGGACGGCGGGACGCCCCACCGTGCGTGCAGGCACGGTGGGGCGTAACCGGGGCGGTGGCGGCAGCGGTGCAGGTCAGGCGGTGGTGTCGAAGCCCCCGGCCTTGACGCCCGCCACGAAGGTGGAGAACGCGGCGGCGGCGACGGCCAGGGCCGGGCCGCCCGGGTTCTTCGAGTCGCGTACGGGGACGATGCCGGTGGTGGACGCGGTGCGCGGGGCCCACTCGACGCAGGTGCCGCCGTTGTCGCTGTAGGAGGACTTGACCCACTGCTGGGTCGTGGAACAGGTCGTCATCGATGGGCCGCCCCTTCGTTGCTGTTCGGTCGTGGCTGCGGTGGGTGTTACAGCTCGCC
This sequence comes from Streptomyces sp. SID14515, assembly GCF_010548505.1. Classification (NCBI taxonomy): domain Bacteria; kingdom Bacillati; phylum Actinomycetota; class Actinomycetes; order Kitasatosporales; family Streptomycetaceae; genus Streptomyces; species Streptomyces sp. SID14515. The sequence continues at coordinate 71,790 of NZ_JAAGMH010000123.1, forward strand.
TGACGTGATGCCCGCGATGAACGTCCTGAACGCGGCGGCGCGGACGGTGAGGGCCGGACCGCCCGGGTTCTTCGAGTCGCGTACGGGGACGATGCCGGTGGTGGACGCGGTGCGCGGGGCCCACTCGACGCACGAACCGCCGTTGTCGCTGTAGGAGGACTTGACCCACTGCGGGGTCGTGGATTCGGTCGTCACGGGGTGCCCTTTCGATGCTGGTGGATCATGTCCACGGTATCTGTCTGCGACAGAGACACGGCCTGCAACTGATGGTAGGCCCTCACCATCGGGATGACAGAGCTGAGTTCGCGGTCCAGATGCCCCTGCGTCTCGGACTCGACGTAGGAGACCGCGGACCGGTCCTGGAGCGTCAGCAGATTCACCAGCCGGTTGAAGGGTCGCTGCTCACCGACACTGAACGGGGCGATCTGCAGCATGGTGTGGGACTGCGTGGCGAAGTCGACCAGATACTGCAACTGGGCGTCCATCACGGCAGGGCTGCCGATCGGTCGGCGGATGCAGCTCTCGTCCAGCACCGCGATCAGCATCGGCGGGACGGTGCGTAACAGAGCGCCTTGGCGTTCCATGAGCAACGAGACGCGCTGATCGGCCTGTTCGGTGGTGATGACGCCCCGGTCGACCGCCCCGCGCGCCAGCGCCTCCGCGTACTCCCGGGTCTGCAGCAGCCCCGGGATGACGCCCACCTCGAACAGTCGGATCTCCGCCGCCCGGCCCTCCAGCGCCACGTACTCCGGGAAGCCCTGCAACAGCACCCCGTGCTTGATCTTGCGCCACTCGCGCTCGAACGAATCAGCGGTTCCCGTATAACCCATCGCCACATCAACGGCGATCGAGAACTTGCGAGTTGGGGACTTGTGACACAATTCCACACCGGAAACGTGCCTCCCCGTGTAGCCGATACGCGCGCCGAGATCGTCCTGCTTCCAGCCCCGTGCTTCGCGCTCCCTACGCAGACGTGCTCCGTAGGCGGCCTCCGGGCCCCCGTCAGGGTTCACTTCCTTGCGGTTGACCAACGTATCCCCCAGATCCGAAACGTTGAAGACATCTCCACGCTAGGCCACGCTGAGTCGCCCCGGTAGTCGTTCGGCTACAGAGAGGAGCGAACGGTGTACGGCGAGAACGTCAGCCCGAATACGGAGTCACCCCCACATGTCCCGTCCCCCGGGGCTCTCCTGGCGGACACCAGTCGCGGTGACCGCGTGGGGGAGTTCCAGGGCGTCGCCGGTCCGTACTGGTCCCTCCGGCCGGTCGGCGGCGGGCGCGAGTGGGAAGTCGAACCCCGTTACGTACGGCCCGCGTTGCTCATGGAGCAGCTTCGGGCTCGTACCGCACGGCTCAACGCCCGGAGCAGGGGAGAAGTGCTGTGAGGGCGGCCGTTACGGGCGGCGGCAGCAGTCGGGGGCGTGCCGCATGAAGAAGATGGATTACGTCGCGGCCGTCACGGTCAAGGCCGGCGGCCGGGCCCTCCGGCTCGGCGGGGTCGCGCTGCCGAATCGTCGGCTCGTCCTCCGCTGGCTCCGGCGGCAGGCGCTGCGGCTGGCGGACGGGCACGGGCGGAACCTGCCTCCGGCCGCCCCGTGGCTCGGGGCGCGGGACGTCCGGCCGGTCGCCTTCCACGGCTCCGACGCCCCCGAAGCGCTCCGGGCGTGGGCAGGCGACCACGGCAGCCAGGGCCACGCCATGAACGCGCTGGAATCCGGTCGACCCGCCCTGCTCACCGTGGTCGACCCCTTCGTGGGGCTGCGCGTCACCCTCGGCGCGTGGCCCGTGGACCTGTGCGGGTGGGCGGCGGAAGCCTCGGCGAACCATGCGGCCCCGCCCCGTACGGAAGGTGGCTGACCGCGTGCTGCAATGCACCGCCGTGACCCAAGTCCCTTACCCGGAAACGCTGCTGGCGCTCGCCACCATGGAGGGCGGGCCCGTGCACCCGCCCGACATCGTGGAGCCGGAAGACTTCGTCCTGTGCGAGCTGGGCGACCACGACGAGTCGGCCGAGCACGCCGCGCACCTGTGGACGGCGGACACCCCGGACGACCGGGACCTGTGGTTCCTGTGGGCGGGGACCGGAGCCCACCGCGTCCACCGGCTCGACACGCTGCCCCTGTGCCCCGCCGTGCTCCGCGAGCTGGCCACCCGCACGGTCACGACGTGCGCGCTCTTCGACCACCACCCGGGCCCGCACTCCTTCTCCGTGACCGACCCGCTCGGCGACCTCATCGCCGAACACGTCCACAGCGAGGTCCGGCGACTCGTTTCCGAGGGCGAGGCTCCCGGCACGCCCGACGCCCCTGACGTACCCGACACCGACGCGCCTTGACGGCGACCGGAGGACTCCCGCCCCATGAACCAGTGCACCGCCGTAACCCTGCTGCCGCCCCCGGAGTTCGTCATCCGGCTGGCCGCTCCCGGCGACCGTCGCCCGGAGGCCGGACACCTCCTCTGCGAGCTGGCCGCCGAGCACGACGGCGACCACGCGATGGTGTTATGGGACGACGACGCGAACCACACCGCCGTCTGGGCCCGTTGGAGGGGCGAGCGGGCGACGCTGGCGGAGCAGGCCTGGTGCGGTGCGGTCGACCCCCGGGGCGAGGACGCGTGCGGGCTGTACGTCGACCACCCCTCCGCCCACGACTGGGACATCGTCGATCCGACGCTCGCAGCGGTGGACGCCGTACTCGCGCGGGAGCACCCGCATCTCGCACCGCGTGACGGCGCGTGACGGGAGTGCCAGCGGCGACGATCTCATGGGCGGCCGGACGACGGTCTCGGCCCGCGCGCCCCCGAGCCGACCGCTTTCCCTCCCTGCGCCCCCTCGGAGCCCTTGATGGCCGCCGCGTCTCGGAGGAACGCTCGTGCAAGCTGATGCAACCCTCAACAGCGGGAGGAAGTCATGGCTTTACGGTTCCTCGGCATCGACCCCGAATCTCCCACCGACGAGTCGCCGACGATCTGGCTTCACGAGGAAACGGGAGATCTTCTGATCCAGTCGTACCGAGCGACGGAGGCCGAAGTGAACGACTGCAAGGAAGTCGGCTCCATTCCCGGTCACTCCACCGACGTCCCGGACAACGAGACGATCATCCGGCTCCCGGCGGCCATGCTGGACTACCTTCCCGCTCGTCGGGAAGGCGACGGCGGTGGAGAGGCGGGACGTGCAGCCCCCGGCGCGTGATGCTCTGGCGCGAGCTCAACGATCGGCAGTCCACCTTGAGTTGCGTGATTCGTACATGCTCGACGACCCCGGGTACATCGCATGGCAGCGAGGCGAGCGGCTGGACCGCGCCGAGCGGACGGCCTGGTGGGGCGGCTGGCACGACGCGGTGCACGAAGCCGTCGGCCGTGGCGTGGCGGTCCGGCGTGCCCGAGTGGTTTCCGAGCCGATCAGCGACTATGTGCGGTACGAGTACGACAGCACGTTCACGAACATCGCGGCGGGCGAAGTGGTCCGTTGGCTGCCCAGGCGGCGGGCGACCGGTCTCGCCCTGCCCAGCACGGACTTCTGGGTGTTCGACGGTGGGCAGGTCCTTTTCCACCACTTCACCGGCAACGGGCAGTTGGACGAGGACGGGCGGGAGTACACGGACGATCCGGTGCTGGTGAAGCTGTGCGCGGACGCCTTCGACGCCGTGTGGGAACGTGCTGCGCCGCATGAGCAGTACCGGCCCCGCTGATCCCTTCCCATCATGGCTGAATCTCCTTCCTCAAGTGCTCAGCAGGCCCGGAGGATTCTCGCGGATCGGCTTGCCGGCCTCTGCCGGGATGCTGGGCTGACCGGGCGCGAGATCGCTGTGCGCTGCGGCTGGCACCCATCGAAGTCGTCGCGGATCATGAATGCCCGCACGCCCCCGTCCGCCGCCGACATCTGGGCCTGGTGCCGGGCGTGCGGGGCGGAGGACCAGACCGCCGATCTGCTCGCCTCGCTCCGGAACGCCGAAGGAATGTGGATCGGCTGGAGGCGAATGGAGCAGCCCGGGCTCAAGCAGGCGCAGGACGCGCGATTGCCGCTGTTCGAACGCACCCGTCGCTTCCGGGCCTACTCGTCATGGTTCGTGCCGGGGCTGATCCAGACTCGCGGGTACACCGAGGCGGTACTGCGTGCGGTGCAGCGACGACGCGTCGAGGTCGACGACGTGGCCGATGCGGTGGCCGCACGCGTGGAGCGGCAGCGCGTGCTGTACGAGGGAGGGCGCCGATTCGCTTTCCTGATTGAGGAGTCGGTGCTACGGAACGGCATCGGCGGAACGGACGTCCTCGTCGGGCAGCTCGGTCATCTGCTCACCGTGGGTTCTCTGCCCAACGTCAGTCTGGGCGTGGTCCCGATGGGACCGGACCGTTCCAGGATGCCTGTGGAAGGGTTCTGGATCTTCGATGTCGCACAGGTCAATGTCGAGCTGGTCTCCGGGTATCTCACGATCACGCAGCCCAGTGAGGTCGCGATGTATGCCGAGACCTTCGCCGAACTGGCGGAGATGGCTCTTCACGGCGCGAACGCACGCACATTGATTACGGCTGCTCTGAACTCTCTTCGGTGAATCCGTGCAACTGCGTGCAACCGCGTAGCTCCTCTGCCCGCCCCTTCCCTACGGTCACCTCATCGGGACGGCCGACGGAGAGGAACGGACAGCCATGGGTTGGGGAACAGGCAAAGGCGGCGGCGGTGGCGACGGAAAGCACGCGGGCGGTAAGGATCCGGGCACGGCCAAGCCGTCCTCGGACACCGCCAAGCCCGCGCCGGAGCCGAAGCACAAAGGGAAGTAGGCGCACCGCAGATGGAGCTGAACGCAGCGGACGAGCGGGCTGCCGTCCTTTCCGCCCTGATCGACGGCCTGCTCGGCTCGGTGAACGAGAGCCTCGGGGCGCCAATGGCCCCGGCTTGGGAAGCCGCCTTCCGGAGCGTGCCCCGGCACGCGTTCCTGCCCGGGACCGTGTGGGCGGGGGACGATCTGGTGGAGTGCGACCGGGCGACAGCCCCGGCGGAATGGCTGCGGCACGCCTACGCCGACACCGCCGTCGTCACCCAGGTCAACGACGGGGCCACGGTCGCGCCGGAGGAGCGCTGGGCATCCTGCTCGGCCTCCGCCCCGTCCATCGTCTTCCGCATGCTCGACCTGCTGGACGTGCGGGCGGGCCACCATGTCCTGGAGATCGGCACCGGTACCGGGTGGAACGCGGCGCTCCTCGCACACCGCCTCGGGCCGGGGCGGGTGACCACCATCGAGGTGGACCCGGAGCTGGCGGCGACCGCGGCGGGCTGTCTTGAGGGTGCTGGGGCGGACGTACACGCGGTCCATGGCGACGGGGCCCGGGGCCATGAGGCCGGTGGGCCCTACGACCGGGTGATCGCGACCTGTTCCGTACGGTCCGTTCCTCCGGCGTGGATCGCGCAGGCCCGGCCGGGCGGCGTGGTCCTCGTTCCGTGGGAGTCGCCGTGGTTCTGCTACGGGCTGCTGAGGCTCACCGTGGACGGCTACGGCGGTGCCTCGGGCTCCTTCTCGCCGCACTCGGCGTTCATGCTGATGCGCGGGCAGCGGACGGACCTGCGGATCTATCGCGATGTCGTGCGTGACAGCCACGCACCTCAGGAGTCTTCGACCCGGCTGTCGCCCGGGGCCGTCGCCGGTGAGGACCGGGCCGCCCAGTTCGCGATCGGCCTTCAGCTCCGCGACGTATGGCGGACCTGGCACGAGAACCCCGACGTGGAGGGCGTCGCCTCCCGCCTGTGGCTCGCCACCACCGACGCGACCTCCTGGGCGGCCGTGGACGTGGACGGGCGGACCGCCGACCGCTTCACCGTGTGGGAGCACGGGCCTCGTCGGCTGTGGGAGGCGGTCGAGGCCGCGTACGGCTGGTGGTGCGATGCCGGGTGTCCGGGGCCGGAGCGGTTCGGTCTGACCGTGGCTCCTGACGGCACGCATGTGCCGTGGCTCGACACCCCGGACAACCCGATTCCTGCTCCACGCTAGGGTCTATATCCGCCGCACCCGATCTTGACCACATCGGACCACGCGGCTCAGAGAAGAACCATGAGTGGAAGAATGCGGGGGAATTGACGTGTGTGCTGATTCGGGTGTGAGAACTCCGTCTCGAAATGACGAAGTGAAAGGCCTGCCCTACTGGCTGACGTTCGTCGTTTCGGTCGGGGCCGGTTTCGCGAGCGGCGAGTTCCTCGGCTTTCCGTGGTGGCTTCGCCTGATCACGGTCGTGGCCGCGACCATCCTCATGCAGGGCGTCAACGAGATCGTCGTCCGCTCCCGTGCCAAGAAGAAGCGTCCCGAAGAGGAGACGGGTCACTGACCCGCAGGGGGAGCGGGGGACGGGGAGGCCGCTGAGCTGTCCGACGGCGTGCCGGCCGGATCGCTCAGCAGCAGGGCGATGCCGCACAGGCCGCCGAGCAGCCAGGCGGCCATCATCCACGTTCCCCGGCCGAGGGCGAGCAGCGCGGCGAAGGCGACGATCGACGCCGTGACACCGGCGACCGCCGCGCGCCGCGGACCGTTGCCGGCTTCCCACTGACGGCGTAGGAAGCCGGACCGTCGCCAATAGCTCCAGAGGGCGGCGCCGAGGATCACGGCCTCCATGACGACGAACCAGCCGTCGACCGGCGGCAGCCTGAACGCTTCCGCCTCGCCGCGCCACAGGTCCAGGAGCCCGGTGACCAGGACGATCGGACCGGTCAGGGCGAACATCCCGGCCACCAGGCGGAAGAAGCCGACGCCCATGACGGTCGCTCCGGAACCGCCGAACGGAGCGGCGGCGTGGGAGAACGCGGAGAATCGGTGTGCGGCTCCCCGGAAGTCCGTCGCGACGACCCAGCCCAGCGTTGTCGCGAACGTTCCCCAGACCAACGAAAACATCGTGCCACCCGCCCCCGGAATCTGTCCGGCAGATGTCTGTGCCGGATACGCCGTGAGGGTATAGGCGTGCAACCGACCCCCGGTATGCCGACTTCCGGCAATGTACGGGCCCCACCGGTTGCCGGGCCGGCCGCCAGGCTGCCCGTTCCCGGCGCCGCACGCCGAGCGCCGCACCGGAAAGGCGGTCGCCCCCCGGACAGCCGCCGCTGCCTCAGATCGAGAACCGCTCCCGCTCCAGCAGCGGCCGCACCCGGGTCCGGAAGCCGCCGGTGCGGAAGGGGCGCTGGAGCAGGCCCGGGCGCAGCTCCTGGGCGAGGGCGGCGACGATCATGCCCTGGTCCAGGGCGAGCATGAAGTCGCTGACCCGGCCCGTGGACACGTTCACCGAGTCCCGGAAGCCGAGCCCGTCCTCGTACGCCCCGAAGTCCCGCTCCAGGGAACGGAGGTTGGCCACCGCCTCCCGGCCCGCGTACGGCAGCGCCAGGAAGGAGGCGTGCGGGGTGACCACTCCGTTGGTGAACGCGGAGGGCGGGGGCAGGGGTTCGCCGTCCGTGGTGTGGGTGCGGTCGGTGTTGGAGGCGTAGCCGTCGACTGCCATGCCGAGCGCGTCTACGCCGTACTCCTGGTAGCCGTCCTCCGGCACATTGGCGGGGGAGAAGCCCCAGTAGCCGTACTCCGCCTCGCGCAGGCCGTGGTCGATCTGGCCCCGTACGTAACGCTGGTGCGTCACGCCCCACGCGCGCGGCGACCACTCCGGCTCCGGCACGAACAGCGGCACCATCAGTGCCTCGAACATCGAGCCGCCCCAGGTGGGGACCACCTTCCGGCCGCGGTGGGTGTAGTGGCCGTTCCATACGCGTACGCCGTCGACCGTGACGTACGCGCCGCCCGGCTTCTGCTCCTGCTCGTGCTCCGGCAGCATCGTGCGCAGCAGGTGCCAGTAGTGGTCGCCGGGCAGTGATCCGTCCGCGATGCCCAGGTAACTCGCCATGCGCGGCTCGGTGTTGAGCGCGCCGTAGTGGTGCGGGGTCGGCTCCTCCGTGTCCGTCCAGACGCCGCCGCGCAGCTGGCCGGGGCCCGCCACCGGGTCGGCCGGGTCGTACGGCGTGTAGAAGTACGACCAGTCGGCCGTGGCCAGGATGCGGTGGATGCGCGGTCGCAGCGAGGGCGCGGCGTCGGCGGCGATGCGCAGGCCCGTCACCAGCCAGGCGTTGTCCACCGAGGACAGGAACGGACGCACCGGGTCGCCCGTGCCGGGCCACTGTGTGAGCACCGAACCGTCGTGCGCGTCATACCAGTTGAGCCAGAAGCCGTGATGGCGTTCCAGCTTCTCCACGGCCGTGACCGTACGGGTCAGGGCGCGGATCATCGCGCTCTCGCCGATCACGCCCAGGCCTGCCGCCGCCACCGTCGACCAGAGGCCGCAGCCGATGTTGGTCGGGGAGGTCTGGGGCGACTGGGCGGGGGCTCCGGGGCCGCTGAGGTCGATCTTGTCGGTGACCAGGCCGAAGTCGGTCGTCATCGCCTCGATCGAGCGGTACGTGTCGGCGAACCAGTGCTTCAGAAGGCGGGGGTCGGCCGGGGCGGCGGAATGCGCGGCCGGGGAGGTGACTGCTCCCAGCGACAGGGCCGCGGCCCCGGTCCCTGCGGCGGTGAGAAACGTGCGACGGTCCATCGGTCCGGCTCCTGTGGCAGAAGGGGGAGGGGGATGAGTCGTGATCTCGGTCGTGCGGGGTGAAGCCAGGTGTGCGGGGTGGGGCGGGGGAGTGGTGCTGGTGCTGTGCGGGCGGCTCGGGAGCCGGCGGTCGTCAGGTTCCGCCGGCTCCCGGGCCGGAGGGAGCCGTCAGGTGGCTCCCCGTATCAGGGGCGCGCCTCCGGTAGTGGGGGCGCCGGAATTACGCTTCCGTGCGCGGCAGTTCGCGGGTGCGGCCCAGCGAGCCCAGCCACTTCGCCGAGTCGCGCGGGGTGCGCTCGAAGGTCTCCCAGTCGATCGCGATCAGGCCGAACGTGGCCTTGTAGGTGCCCCACTCGTAGTTGTCCAGCGCGCTCCACGCCAGGTAGCCCCGGATGTCGAGGCCGTCCTCCAGCGCCGAGGCGACCTCGTTCAGAGCGCCCGTGTAGTAGTCGACCCGGCGGCTGTCGTCGGCGGTCGCGATGCCGTTCTCCGTGACGATCAGCGGGACGTCCCCGACCACCTCGGCCGTGTGGCGCAGCGCCTCGCCGACCGCGCCCGGGTAGTACTCCCACGTCGTCAGCGTCCGCTCGACGTCGTCGGCCGCCGGGATCGGGCCGTCCGGGCCGATCCGCGTACGGGTGTAGGACTGCACGCCGATCCAGTCGTCGCCGCGCGCCGCCTCGATGAAGACATCCTCGCGCGGGTGGCGGTAGGCGGCGGTGACGTCCTCCGCGCCGGGGAGGGCCTGGTAGACCTGGTTGGCGATGGTCCAGCCGACCTGGATGCCCGCGTCCAGAGCCCGGACCTCCTTCACCGCCGCGTGGTGCGCGGCGATGACGGCCGCGGTCGTCTCGTCGTCGGGGGTGGGCAGGCCGGCGGGCGGGAAGCTGTTGTCGCCGCGCTTGGCCTGGCCCGCCATCACGGCGATCATGTTCGGCTCGTTGATCGTGCAGACATGCCGTACGCCTTCGGAGATCACCGGCGCGCAGGCCGCCACGTACCGGGCGAACAGCTCCACCGCGCCCTCGGCCGTCCAGCCGCCGCGCGCCTCGAACCACTGCGGCACGGTGAAGTGGTGCAGGGTCACCATCGGGCGCAGGCCGCGCTCGATCGCGCCCTCCACCATCCGCCGGTAGTGGGCGAGTTCGGCGCGGGAGAAGTGGCCCTCGACCGGCTCGATGCGGGCCCACTCGATGGAGAAGCGGTAGTCGGTGAAGCCGAGCGAGGCCAGCAGGTCCATGTCCTCGGGCCAGCGGTGGTAGCTGTCGCAGGCGTCCAGGCTCGGCTCCGCGATGTGGGTGCCGGCGGCGTGCTCCTTGACCCACCAGTCGCTGTCGGTGTTGTTGCCCTCGATCTGGTGGGCCGCCGTGGAGGCGCCCCAGAGGAAGCCCTCGGGGAACGGGACGGAGGTCGTCGACTGGTTCGGGGCAGGGGGGTGCGTCATCGCGACTTGTCTTTCTGGTGGTGGTGAGGGGTGTGGCCGCCGTCTGGTACGGGGTGGGGTCGGCGGCCTCGTTACGTGAAGTCGGGCGGCCCGGGGGCTACTTCATGCCCGCCGTGGCGATGCCCTGGGTGAAGTGCCGTTGCAGGGCGATGAAGACGACCAGCACCGGCAGCACGATCAGGAAGGCCCCGGCCATCAGCATGCCGTTGGAGCCGCCGGCCTTGTTGGGGTCGGTGGCGAAGGTCGCCAGGGCGACCGGGAGGGTGTACTTGTCGGGGTCGTTGGTCGCGATCAGCGGCCAGACGAAGTTGTTCCAGGAGCCCAGGAACGTGAAGATCGACAGGGTCGCGAGGGCGGGCTTCACCAGCGGCATCACGATCCGCCAGAAGATGTACCACTCGCTCGCGCCGTCCATCCGGGCCGCTTCCAGCAGCTCGTCCGGGATCGACTGCATGAACTGCCGCATCAGGAAGACCCCGAAGGCCCCGGCGGCGAACGGCAGCACGAGACCCGCGTAACTGTCGATCAGCTGGAGCTTGCTCATCAGCACGAACAGCGGCAGCAGCATCAGATTGCCGGGCACCATCAGCGCACCGAGCACCAGGCCGAAGATCTTGTTGCGGCCGACGAACTTCAGCTTCGCCAGGGCGTAGCCGAGCATCGAGCAGAACACCAGGTTCGAGATGGTCACCAGGACCGCCACGATCACCGAGTTCATGAAATACAGCGGCAGGTCCAGCTTGTCGAGCAGCTGCCGGAAGTTGGTCAGGGTCCACTCGGTGGGGATCCACACGGGCGGGCTGGCCGACAGCTCGCTCTGCGTCTTGAAGGCGGAGAGCCCCATCCAGAGGAAGGGCGCCGACATGACCAGCAGGCCGAGCGAGAGCAGGACGTAGACCAGCGGGCGTGCGGTGCTCCGCTTCCCGGGAGCCCGCTTTTCCGGGGCCTTGACCGGTGCGTTGGGGCTGCTGGTGGCGCTCATTTCGTGTTGTCCTTCAGCAGTCGGAGCTGGAGCACCGTGATGCCCATGATCACCACGAAGAGGACGTATGCCATGGCGCTCGCGTAGCCCATGTGGAAGAAGTTGAACCCTTCGCGGTACATGTTCAGCGAGACCGTGAGGGTCGAGTCGGACGGGCCGCCCTGGGTCATCACGAACGGCTCCTCGAACACGTTGAGGTAGCCGATCGTCGTGATCACCGTGGCGTAGAGGACCGTCGGGCGCAGGAGCGGGATCGTGATGCCCCGGAACTCCTGCCAGACGCTCGCGCCGTCGAGCTTCGCCGCCTCCCGCACCTCGGTGGGGATCGCCTGGAGGCCCGCGATGAACAGCACCATCACCGTGCCGACGTTCCGCCAGACCGCCATGACGATCAGCGAGGGCATCGCCAGCGTCTCGGAGCCGAGGAAGTCCGGCGCCGTCCAGCCCACTTCGGAGAAGAGGCCGGCGATCAGCCCGTCGCTCGGATCGAGCACGAACCGCCAGACGACGGCGACCGCGACGATGGTGGTGACCACCGGGGCGTAGAAGCCGACCCGGAAGAAGGTCCGCGCCCGGTCGATGCCGTTGTTCAGCAGAACGGCGACGACCAGCCCGATCCCGATCGTCAGCGGTACGCCGACGACCACGAAGTACCCCGTGTTGAAGAGGGACTTGAGGAACTTCTCGTCGCCGAAGAGGTTGACGTAGTTCTCGAACCCGATGAACTCCGCCTCCCACGGGCGCGTCACATTGCGCAGCCCGAAGTCCGTGAAGCTCATCGCCAGCGTGGCGAGGATCGGGAACGCCATGAAGACGGTGAACAGGACGAGGAACGGGGTGGAGAACAGCCAGCCCGCCGCGTTCTGCACGCCCAGCGTCCGCTTGCGGCGGCCGCCGCCCGCGGGCGGCGGGGACGGTGCGGCCCCGGCCTTCGCGGGCCGCGCGGCCTTCTCGGTCGTGGTGGTCGAGGTGCCCATGGCTACTGCTTCACGAGGCCTTCGATCTCGGACTGCGCCGTCTTCAGCGCGTCCTCGGCGGAAGCCTTGCCCTGCGTCACCTTGGCGATGGCCTGGTCCACCTTGTCGGTGATCTCGGTCCAGTTGGCCAGGGACGGCGAGGACTTGGCGGTGTCCATCTGCTTCTTGAAGGTCTGCAGGTCGGCGTCGTCGGCGAGCGTGCCGGACTCCCACGCGGAGGTGTTGGCGGGCAGGTCCTTCGTCCGCTCGTACCAGTCGGACTGGCCCTTCGTGTCGGTCAGGTACTTGATGAACTCGGTGGCCGCCGCCTTGTGTTCGCTGTCCTTGGAGACGACGAGGGAGGAACCGCCGGCCATGGAGGTGGAGGAGGCGTCCGCCGGAACGTTCGCGATGGCCCACTTGCCCTTGATCTGCGGCTGGCCCTCGTTGAGGAGCGTCACGTACCAGGGGCCGCCGAAGAACATCGGGACCCGGCCGTTGCCGAAGTCCTTCGCCACGTCGTAGCCGGGCTGCACGGACTTGTTGGCGAGGCCCTTGTCGAAGTAACTGCCGTACTCCTTGAGCGCCTTGACCGCCTCCGGGCTGTCGATGACCGCCTCGCCCTTGTCATTGACGATCTCGCCGCCCGCCGAGTACAGGAAGGAGTAGAAGTTCTGCACGGTGTCCAGGCCGCTGGGCTGGATGGACAGGCCCCACTTCGTGCCGGCCTTCTTCTGGTACGCGCCTGCCAGGTCCTGGAGTTCCTTCCAGTTCTCCGGAGCCTTGTCGACGCCCGCCTTTTCGGCCAGGTCCGTGCGGTAGTAGAGGACCCGGGTGTCGACGTACCACGGCACGCCGTAGGCGGTGCCGTCCACCTCACCCTGCTCCCAGCCCGCCGGGAAGAAGTCCTTCTTGTCGAAGACCTTGCCGTCCACCGGCTCCAGCACGCCCAGCTCGGCGAACTCGCCCAGGTAGCTCCCGCCCATCTGCGCCACGTCGGGCAGATTGCCCGCCGCCGCTGCCGAGACGAGCTTCTGGTGGGCGACGTCCCAGCCGATCGGGGTCACCTTCACGGTGATGTTCGGGTTGGCCTTCTCGTAGACCTCGGCCACGTCCGCGAGCTTCTCGCCCTCGGCCCCCATGGCCCACACGGTGAGCGTCTGCTTCTCGTCCGCCGCGACGTCGCCGCCGGAGGAGCCGCAGGCGGAAAGGGTCACGGCGAGCGCGAGCGCTATGCCGGCGGGAGCTGTTCTGGCGATGCGGGACATGGGAGGGCTCCTCCTTGAGCAATCCTGATGCTGCGCGATGTATGCGCTGCCTGTAAGCGCATACATCACTCTGCGCCAGTCGTTCGGGAATCCGCAAGAGGGTGCTGGGTCACACTCGTGCAACGTGCTCGACACCCGGGCGTCTTGTTGTTGAACCGTAAACGCGCCGTTTGTGGAACAACAGGCGATGTGACCGATTCGTCGCCCGGGAGCCCGCGACCGGCGGGGCGTGGTCGGCGTCTACCCTCGCGGCATGGCCTCATCCGTCGCGTTCGCCCACGACTTCCCGTTCGACCCGGCCTACGGGTACGACGCGCCGAACGCCCTGCTGGACATCCCGGCCCCGCCCGCCCCCGACGGCTTCGACGCGTTCTGGCGGGCCCGGTACGCGCGGGCCCGCGCGGTCGACCCGCGGCCGGTCCTCGGCCCGGTGGAGGAGGAGCGCGACGGCGTGACGATCCACGGAGTGAGCTACACCTCCGTGGGCGGCGTCCGGCTCGGCGGCTGGCTCGCCCTGCCCGCCGAGGGGCCCGTACGGTACGGATTCGTCGTCGGGCACGGCTACGGCGGCCGCCAGGAGCCCGGCCGGGACCTTCCGCCGCCGCTGCCCGGGGCCGCCGCGATCCTGCCGTGCGTACGGGGCATGGGGGAGCGGGGCCGGGTCGACGGCGTCCCGGACCTGGCCGACGAGCACGTCCTGCACGGCATCGGCTCCCGCGACACCTACGTCATCGGCGACTGCGCGGCCGACCTGTGGTGCGCCGCCTCCGCCCTGATGGAGCTGGTGCCCGAGCTGGCTCCGGCCGGCCTCCCGGGCGGGCCCCGCCTCGGCTACCTCGGCGAGAGCTTCGGCGGCGGGCTCGGGGCCCTCGCGCTGCCCTGGGACGACCGCTTCGGCGCGGCCCAGCTCACCGTCCCCACCTTCGGCAACCACCCGCTGCGCCTCACCCTGCCCTGCGCGGGCAGCGGCGAGGCGGTCCGGACGCACCACCGCGAACACCCCGAGGTCACCGAGGTCCTCGGCTACTTCGACGCGGCGACGGCGGCGACCCGGCTGACGCTGCCCACGCTGGTCGCGGCCGCCCTGTTCGACCCGTCCGTCCCGCCGCCCGGGCAGTTCGCCGTACACAACGCGCTGGCCGGCGAGCGCGAGCTCCAGGTGCTGACGGCGGGGCACTTCGCGTACCGCGGGATGACGGCCGAGGCGGCGGAGCTGGACGCGAACCGGACCCGGTTCTTCGGGGAACGGCTGGGGGCGGTGGGCTGATCCAGGGGGGCCGAGGGGCCCGGGCCTGTGCCTGAGGGGTCCGGCCGCCTGAGGGGGCGGGCGGGTGTGCGCCCGAGGGGTCCGGGCGTGTGCCTGAGGGGTCGGGCTGCTGGGAAGCCCCGACGCCTGGGAAGCCCGGCCTCGTCCGGCGGGCGTGCGGTGGCCGATGCCGCGGGTCAGGCGGCCGTCTTCGGGGCGTCCACCCGGATCAGCGTCTGCTGCCCGTTGGCCACGAGCTTGCGGCTGCCGTCCTCCTGAACGCCGAAGACCTCCAGCCGGCACACGGTCAGCGTGCGCCCGGACTTCAGGACCGTACCCACGGCCTCCAGGTGGTCGCCGGCGGCGGGCGCGAGGAGGTTGATCTTGTACTCCACCGTGAGGACCTCGCTGTCCTCGGCGAACAGCGTCAGGGCCGCGTAACCGCCCGCGCTGTCCGCGATGGCGCTGGTGGCGCCGGCGTGGACGTAACCGTGCTGCTGGGTCACCTCGGGCCGGGCCGGCAGGACGATACGGACGCGGCCCGGCGCGATCTCGGTGATGCGGGCGCCGAGGTGGTGCATCAGCCCCTGGCGGCCGAAGCTGTCGCGGACCCGGGCTTCGGTGGCGGGGCTCGTGCGGTCCTGCCCGGCGTGCTCGGTCATGGGCTCTCCTTCGGCGGTAACGGTGTACGGGGCCGGGGGCCGGGCCTCGGGAGGCCGGGCCTCGGGCGGACGTGCTGGTGTCGGCCGGCCCGTCGGTGCGCCGGCCCGCCGGCACGCGCCTCGCTCAGCCGCAGCCGCAGCTGGCCCGCCGGGTCACCGAGACCGGCAGTTCCAGCGAGACCGGGGCGCGGCCCGGGTCGGCCAGGCGTTGCACCAGCAGCTCCACCGCCTGCTCGCCCAGCAGCCGGATCGGCTGCCGGACGGTCGTCAGGGGCGGGCGGACGATCCGGCTCAGCGGGATCCCGTCGAACCCGGTCACGGCGATGTCCTCGGGCACCCGCACCCCGCGTCGCTCCAGCGCCTGGAGTGCGCCGACCGCCATCTGGTCGTTGGCGAACAGCATCGCCTCCGGCCGCTCCACCCCCGTACCCTCCGACCGGTCCAGCAGGGTGCCCGCCGCCAGCGCGCCCTCGGCCTGCGTCATCATCCCGGCGCGCAGCTCCGGCCGGGAGGGCACCGGAAGGCCCGCGTCCCGGCAGGCCTCCTGGAAGCCCCGGAACCGGGCCTGGGAGTCCGGCGAGTCCTCCCCGCCGCCGACGAACGCCAGCCGGCGCAGTCCGTGGTCCTCGATCAGATGGCGGGTCAGTTCGCGCTCGCCCTCGGCGTTGGCCACCACGATGTGATCCAGGTGGTCGATCTCGCGCGGCCCGGCGAGCATCACCACGGGCAGCCGGCGCGATATCACTTCCAGGTCCTCGGTCGGCACGGTCCGCGCCAGTACGGCGAAGCCGTCGACCCGCCCCGCCACCTTCGCCACCAGGCTCTCCGGCCCGCCCTCCAGCGAGGCCGCGATCAGCAGGGCGTAGCCGTGCCGCCGGGCCGCCCGTTCCATGCCCCGGATGATCTGGTCGGAGTAGAGCATGACGGCCTGGTCGTCGTCCGCGTCGCTCGCGGCCGCGGCGGTCTCGGCGTCCTGGTCCGCGAAGTCCGGGAAGCACAGCCCGAGCACGCCGGTGGTGCGGCTGGCCAGGCCCCGGGCGCTGCCGCTCGGCACGTATCCCAGCTCACGGGCCGCCTCCATGACCTTCTCGCGCGTCTGTACGCGTACGGAATCGGGGTTCCGGTAGACCCGGGAGACCGTGGCAATGGAGACGCCCGACCGCTCGGCGACGTCGTACACCGTGGGGGCGCTCACTCGACCGACCGTCCGTCCGCTTTTCTTCCGCGAGGCGATCACGAGGGCTCGTGAAAGCGCATTCACCCTAAATCCTGGGCCGCGGGCGGAGCAAGGCCGCTCGATCCGGCGTGCCGGGACTCACGCCCGCTCACGCGCGGTCGCGGCCGGGGAGTGAGCCGGGGGTGGGCCGGGGGTGAGCGAAACGTTCCTCCGGGCGGGTGAGCTTGGCCCTCTCGTCCGCCGTGTCGCCGCCCCCTCGCGCGCAGGGGCGTTTTCAGTGGGCGGAAGGAATCAGTGTGATCAACTGCAAATGCCACCACATACGCACTATCCGGTCCATTCCGGTACGGGGTGGTCCGGGCCGGCCCCGGAGGTAACAGCCATGTCCCACGTCGGCGTCCCGCGCGGGACGGTTCGAAAGCGCCGATCGCTCGCGCTCCTCACGACGGGGGTGCTCACGATCCCGGTGCTGGCGGGCTGCAGCTCCGGCAGCGAGGAGACCTCCCGGGGCGTGCCCCAGGACATCGCGCCCGCCGCCCGCGAGACGGTCACCGACGGTTCGACGGTGAACTGGGCGGTCGACGCGCTGCCCGTCACCTTCAACGCCTTCCAGGCGGACGCGGACAGCGCCACCACCCGGATCACCGGAGCCCTGCTCCCGACGCTCTTCCCGATGGACAGAACCGGGCAGCCGAAGCTCAACCCGGACTACCTGGAGTCCGCGAAGGTCATCGAGCGCGAGCCGAAGCAGGTCGTGCTCTACAAGCTCAACCAGCAGGCGGTGTGGAGCGACGGCCGCGAGATCGGCGCCCCCGACTTCGTCGCCCAGTGGCGGGCGCTCAGCGGCAAGGACTCCGCGTTCTGGACCGCCCGCAACTCCGGGTACGAGCGGATCGAGAAGATCGAACGGGGCTCGGACGACCTCCAGGTGCGGGTCACGTTCTCCAAGCCCTACGCGGACTGGCGCTCGCTGTTCTCGCCGCTCTACCCGAAGGAGATCACCGGCTCGCCGGACGCCTTCAACGACGGCGCGCGCACCACCCTCAAGAACACCGCAGGGCCCTTCGTCCTGCGCGGCGTCAGCAAGGCCAAGGGCACCGTCACGCTGGCCCGCAACCCGCGCTGGTGGGGCGACAAGGCCAAGCTGGACACCCTCGTCTTCCGGGCGGTCGCCGCCAAGGACCGTACCCAGGCCCTCGCCGACGGCACGGTGGACGTCGCCGACATCGACGCGGCCACCGCCGACCGCATCACCCTCGCCCGCCGCGACCGGGGCAGCAACGGCCAGCCGCCCGCCCACGGCCCGGGCTCCGAGATCACGCCCGCCGCGGCCCTGCGCTCCTGGGCCCTGGCGCACGGCTCCGACGAGGAGGCCGCCGAGATCGCGCAGGCCGCCCGGGAGAAGAACCGCAAGGCCGTCGTCGCGTACGCCACCGAGCAGAAGGCCCTGCGCGACTTCGCCGTCCGCAAGTCCCTGGAGCCCGCCTACACCCAGCTCGCGCTGAACGGCGAGTCCGGCCCGCTCGCCGACGACCGGGTCCGCCGGGCGGTGGCCCGCGCCCTGGACCGGCAGGAGCTGGCCCAGACGGTGCTGGGGCCGCTGGGTCTTCCGGCGAAGCCGCTCGGCAGCCACCTCGCCCTCGCCGGCCAGCCCGGCTACAAGGACGGCAGCGGGGCGCTCGGCGACCAGAACACCAAGGAGGCCCAGGCCCTGCTGGCGGACGCCGGCTGGACCCGGGGCGGCGCGGCCCAGCCGCCGAAGGACACCAAGGCGGGCAGCGAGGCGGAGAAGAAGAGCGACAAGAGCGACAAGGACGCGAAGGAAGACGCCGAGGCGGAGAAGAAGACCGCCGAGGACGCGGACAAGGACGCGAAGACCGAGAAGACCGAGAAGACCGAGAAGACCGAGGAGGACAAGGAAGCCGAGGACGAGAAGGGCGACAAGAAGGCCGCCTCCGAGGACAGCGCCGCCTCTCGCGACGAGGGCCTCTACATCGTCGGCGAGGACAACAAGCCCGGCGCCCAGGCCCCCGCCCACGCCTCCGCGAGCGGCGCCTCGGGCCTCCACATCATCGCCCCCGCCCGGACGGCCGCCGCCCAGCGCGCCGCTCTGCTCCGCCAGGTCGGTCTCCTCGGTGAGGACGGCGCCGTCGCCGCCCAGGACAAGCAGCCCGGGGGAGCCGCCGGAGCGTACGCCCCCGTCGGCACCGCCGCTCCGGCGCCCGCCGCGGCCAAGGGGCAGCTCGGCAAGGACGGCAAGACGCTGACCCTGCGCTTCGTGCTCCCCTCCGGACCCGGCTCCCAGTCGCTGCGCAGCGTCGGCGACAAGATCGCGGTGATGCTGGACAAGATCGGCATCGGCACGGAGATCACCAAGGTGCCCGACGAGAGCTACTTCAAGGACCACATCGCCTCCGGCGAGTACGACCTGGCGCTCTACTCGTGGCCCGCCACCGCCTACCCGGCCACCGACGGCCGCCCGATCTACGCCAAGCCGGAGCCCGCCACCGACGGGTCGCTCCTCGTGGAGCAGAATTACACCCGGGTCGGCACCGACCACATCGACCAGCTCTTCGACCAGGCGGCCGCCGAGCTGGACGAGAAGGCCGCACGGGAGCTGATGAAGCAGGCGGACGCCCGGATCTGGGCCGCCGCCGGATCGATTCCGCTCTTCCAGCGTCCGCAGCTCGTCGCGGTCGACAAGAAGCTCGCGAACGTCGGGGCGTTCGGTTTCGCGGCCCCCCGGTATCAGGACATCGGGTTCAAGAACCGGCAAGCGGCAGGTTCCCCCGCAGACCGCAAGAAGTAGCGGCCAAGCACCACCGACTCCCACCGCCAAGCTCAGATGCACCTCAAAACCCTTGCCCGCCGGTTCCCCCGGCGGGCAGTGTGGTTTCTGCCCTGACCCGGGCCGTTCCATCGCTTCACCGCTCCTCACCCCCCCACATGGCCTCGCCATGGCCCCGCCATAGCTCAGCCACAGCTCCGCCCGAATCCGGCCGTCTCCATGGCTCGGCACGGAGCCAGGCCCTTGACAGCGGCTGAATATCGCCTGAATCACACGGGAAGACCGCCTCTGCGGATCGGCCCGGGAAGCCCGGCGGGCCCAAGGCCCGTACGATGGGACGAGCCGTGGCGTGCCGCCCGGCGGGCGTACGAGGACTCGAAGACCGACTGAGACGCCTGATCCCACGATCCGAGAGAAGCGCAAGCCACCCATGCCCACGCGCCACGACATCCGTAACGTAGCCATCGTCGCCCACGTCGACCACGGCAAGACCACGCTGGTCGACGCCATGCTCAAGCAGGCCGGAGCGTTCGCCGCCCACGCCGCCGAGCACCTCGACGACCGCATGATGGACTCGAACGACCTGGAGCGTGAGAAGGGCATCACGATCCTCGCCAAGAACACGGCGGTGAAGTATCACCCCAAGGACGGCGGGGACCCGATCACGATCAACATCATCGACACCCCCGGCCACGCCGACTTCGGCGGCGAGGTCGAGCGCGGTCTGTCGATGGTGGACGCGGTCGTGCTGCTCGTCGACGCCTCCGAGGGCCCGCTGCCCCAGACCCGCTTCGTGCTGCGCAAGGCGCTGGCCGCGAAGATGCCGGTCATCCTGTGCATCAACAAGACGGACCGCCCCGACTCCCGGATCGCCGAGGTCGTCGACGAGACGTACGACCTGTTCCTGGACCTCGACGCGGACGAGGACCAGATCGAGTTCCCGATCGTCTACGCCTGCGCCCGTGACGGCGTCGCCTCGCTGACCAAGCCCGAGGACGGCACCGTCCCGGCGGACAGCGAGAACCTGGAGCCGTTCTTCTCCACGATCCTGTCGCACGTCCCGGCCCCGGAGTTCGACGCGGAGGCGCCGCTCCAGGCCCACGTCACCAACCTGGACGCCGACAACTTCCTCGGCCGTATCGCGCTCTGCCGCGTCGAGCAGGGCGAGCTGCGCAAGGGCCAGACCGTCACCTGGATCAAGCGTGACGGCACCATGTCCAACGTCCGCATCACCGAGCTGATGATGACCGAGGCGCTCACCCGCAAGCCGGCCGAGGTGGCGGGCCCGGGCGACATCTGCGCCGTCGCCGGATTCCCGGACATCATGATCGGCGAGACCCTGGCCGACCCCGAGAACCCGATCGCGCTCCCGCTGATCACGGTCGACGAGCCGGCCATCTCGATGACCATCGGCACCAACACCTCGCCGCTCGTCGGCAAGGGCGGCAAGGGCCACAAGGTCACCGCCCGCCAGGTGAAGGACCGCCTGGACCGCGAGCTGATCGGTAACGTCTCGCTCCGCGTCCTGGACACCGAGCGCCCCGACGCCTGGGAGGTCCAGGGCCGTGGTGAGCTCGCGCTCGCCATCCTGGTCGAGCAGATGCGCCGCGAGGGCTTCGAGCTGACCGTCGGCAAGCCCGAGGTCGTCACCAAGCAGATCGACGGCAAGACCCACGAGCCGATCGAGCGCATGACGATCGACTCGCCCGAGGAGCACCTCGGCGCCATCACGCAGCTCATGGCGACCCGCAAGGGCCGCATGGAGACCATGACGAACCACGGCTCCGGCTGGGTCCGCATGGAGTGGATCGTTCCGTCCCGCGGCCTCATCGGCTTCCGTACGGAGTTCCTGACGCAGACCCGCGGCACCGGCATCGCGCACTCCATCTTCGAGGGCCACGAGCCGTGGTTCGGCGAGCTGCGCACCCGTCACAACGGCTCGCTGGTGGCGGACCGTTCGGGTTCGGTCACGCCGTTCGCGATGGTCAACCTCCAGGAGCGCGGTGTCATCTTCACCGAGGCCGGCACCGAGGTCTACGAGGGCATGATCGTCGGCGAGAACTCCCGCGCCGACGACATGGACGTGAACATCACCAAGGAGAAGAAGCTCACCAACATGCGTGCGGCCTCCGCGGACACCACGGAGAACGTGGTTCCGGCCCGCAAGCTGTCGCTGGAGCAGTCCCTGGAGTTCTGCCGCGAGGACGAGTGCATCGAGGTGACCCCGGAGACCGTGCGTATCCGCAAGGTCGTCCTGGACGCCAAGCAGCGCGGCCGCACGGCCTCGCGCGCCAAGCACGGCTGATCCCCGCCCCACCCGGCCCCAACAGGCCCTGAGGACCGCCCGGACGCCCCTGTCGGCTTCCGGGCGGTCCTGTGTGCGGCTCCAGGAGTCCCGGAGCCGTACGCTCCGTATGCGGAGGCCCGCCGCACCCTCGGGAATCGCGTCGGACGGTCCGTCAGCACAGGCATTGACAGAAGGCCCGGCCCACCACGGACACTGTGGTGGGCCGGGCCTTCGTCAATCGCTTTTCCTGACCGTGGTGTCCGGATATCGGGGGTCGCTCTCCGGAACATGTGTTAACAGTCCGTTTCGGGCGTGTCTGTCTGGGATCGCTTTGTCCGGATTTCGGGCACACGAGAGGGTCTGATGTTGTCAAACCGAGACCCTTTAAGTGTGGTTTACAGCCCGGCCGTACTCAATAGTTGGCTCCATTGAGCTCGGGTCAATGGGTCACGCACTGTGGGGAGTGCCGACTCACGAGCACACTCGGGGCACTGAACGATCACCGTCAGGGGTGTCGGTGAATCTCTCCAGTGCCCTTCTTGTAGTCAAAAGTGGACTCATGAGGAGGAAACCCATGCGCGGTGCCAAGAGCGCCAAGTGGGTCGCGGGAGCGGCAATCATCGCCCTGGCCGCGACTGCCTGTGGTGGTAGCGACAGTGGTGACGGAGGCAAGAAGAACACGTCGGGCCAGCCCGCCGGGTACGTCTCGATCGACGTCGGCGAGCCCCAGAAGCCTCTGATGCCGGCCGACACGAACGAGAGCAACGGCTCCTACGTCATCCAGTCGCTGTTCACCCAGCTGCTGGACTTCGACGACAAGGGCGAGATCGTTCTCACGAACGCCGAGTCCGTCGAGACCGAGGACTCCAAGACGTGGACCGTCAAGCTCAAGTCCGGCTGGAAGTTCCACAACGGTGAGGCCGTGACCGCGCAGTCGTACATCGACGCGTGGAACTGGTACGCCAACGTCGAGAACAAGCAGCAGAACGCGTTCTGGTTCTCCGACATCAAGGGCTACGAGGACGTCCACCCCGAGAAGGGTGCGCCCAAGGGCAAGGAGATGTCCGGCCTGAAGGCCGTGGACGACACCACGTTCACGATCGAGCTGAACAACAAGGTCCCGTACTTCAACTACAAGCTCGGCTACGCGACGTTCGCGCCGCTGCCCAAGGTCTTCTACGACGACCCGAAGGCGTTCGGCCAGAAGCCGATCGGCAACGGCCCGTACACGTTCGAGAAGTGGACCCACAAGAAGCTCATCCAGGTCAAGGCCTGGCCCGAGTACCAGGGCCCGAACAAGGCTGCCAACAAGGGCATCCAGTTCAAGAACTACTCGACCGTCGAGGCGGCCTACGCGGACGTCATCTCCGGCAACCTGGACATGATCCGTCAGGTCGGCCCGCGTGACCTCCCGAAGTACAAGACGGACCTCGGCGACGGCGCGATCGACCAGCCGTACGCGGCCATCCAGTCGCTGAACCCGGCGTTCTACTCGAAGACGTTCAAGGACATCGACCCCAAGGTCCTCCAGGGTCTGTCCATGGCGATCGACCGTGAGACCATCACGAAGACCGTCCTGAACGGCACGCGCATCCCGGCGACGAGCTTCACGCCCCCGCAGGTCAAGGGCAACCAGACGCTCGACTCGGACATCCTGAAGTTCAACCCGGCCAAGGCCAAGGAGCTCATCAAGGCCGGCGGCGGTGTCCCGGAGAACAAGATCTCCATCCAGTACAACGCCGACGGTGGGCACAAGGAGTGGGTGACCGCTGTCTGCGAGTCCATCCGCAACGCCACCGGGGTCGAGTGCGTGGGCGACGCCAAGCCGGACTTCCCGACCGACCTCGAAGCGCGTGACAACAACGAGGTCAAGGGCTTCTACCGCGGTGGCTGGGTGGCCGACTACCCCGTCAACGTGAACTTCCTCAAGGAGCTGTACCACTCCAAGGCGGAGTCGAACAACGGTCGGTTCGCCGACAAGGAGATCGACGAGCTGATGGCGAAGGGTGACAAGGCCGACTCGCTCGAGGCCTCCGTCGCCGCCTACCAGGAGGTCGAGAAGGCCCTGGTGGACAAGATGCCCGCCATCCCGCTCTGGTACTACGCCATCAACGGCGGCCACGGCAAGAACGTCGACAACGTCAAGGTCGACTTCCACGGTGACCTCGAACTGACCGGCGTCACCACCAAGTAACGCCTGCGGGTCATTCCCCAACTGGCCGTCATCCGCCCGTGCTGCCCCTCAGCACGGTCGGAGGCGCGGGGGTCGTCTCTGCGAAGAGGCGGCCCCCGCGCCGCAGTTATCCCCACACGGAGGCACCCATGGGGCGCTATGTCGCACGACGACTGCTCCAGATGATCCCGGTCTTCATCGGGTCGACCCTGCTGGTCTTCCTGATGATGTACGCACTGCCCGGCGACCCCGTCAGAGCTCTTGCCGGTGAACAGCACGTAGACGCTGCGCAGATCGCGTCGATGAAGGCGAGTCTGGGTCTGGACCAGCCGATCTGGCAGCAGTATTTGAACTACCTGGGCAATCTGTTCCAGGGCGACCTCGGCAATCAGATCGGGACGCAGCGTCCGGTCGCCGAAGTCATCGCCGACGCCTACCCGATCACCGTCAGACTGGCGATCTTCGCCTTCGTCTTCACGGTCGTCGCCGGGATCTCGCTCGGCATCGTCGCGGGCCTCAAGGCCGAGTCCATCCGGGACCGCGGTCTGCTCGGCCTGACGCTGGTGCTGATCTCCATGCCGTCCTTCGTGCTGGGCTTCCTCGTCCAGTACTTCTTCGCGTTCCAGCTCGGCATCGCCAAGCCGAACGTGAGCATCGAGCCGACCAACACCGAGCTGATCATGCCGGCCATCGTGCTGGCGTCGCTGTCACTCGCCTACGTCGCTCGCCTCACCCGTACCTCGGTCGCCGAGAACATGCGCGCCGACTACATGCGTACGGCCGTCGCCAAGGGCCTGCCGCGTCGCCGCATCGTCGGCGTCCACCTGATGCGCAACTCGCTCATCCCGGTCGTCACCTTCCTCGGCACCGACATCGGCTCCCTGATGGGCGGCGCGATCGTGACCGAGGGCATCTTCAACATCAAGGGCGTCGGATCGCTCGTCTTCGAGGCTCTCGGCAAGCGCGAGGGCGCCACCGTCGTCGGCGTCGTGACGCTGCTCGTCGTCGTCTATCTCGTCTGCAGCCTGCTCGTCGACCTGCTCTACGCGGTCCTGGACCCGAGGATCCGGTATGCCTGACACCACCGCACTCAAGAGCACCGACGCTCCGGCCACGGCCGTCGACGCGCCGCCCGCGACGGACGCCGGGCCCGCGCCCGGCAAGCCGCGCAGCCTCTGGTCGGACGCCTGGCACGACCTGCGCCGCAACCCGCTCTTCCTCATCTCGATGGTGCTGATCCTGCTGCTCACCGTCATGGCGATCTTCCCGGGCCTGTTCACCAGCGCCTCGCCGCGGGACGCCAACCTGGCCGAGCACTACCTCCAGCACCCGAAGTGGGGCAACTTCTTCGCCCCCGACTGGCTCGGTTACGACGTCCAGGGGCGCTCCATCTACGCGCGTCTCGTGTACGGGGCCCGTGCCTCCATCACCGTCGGCGTGGTCGTGACCCTCGCGGTCACCATCACCGGCCTGGCGATCGGCATGATCGCCGGTTACTTCGGCGGCTGGATCGACACGATCCTGTCCCGTATCACCGACGTCTTCTTCGGCGTTCCCTTCATCGTCGGCGCCATGGTCATCCTGACCAGCTTCGAGGAGCGCTCGGTCTGGGTCGTCATCCTGTCGATGGCCTTCCTCGGCTGGACCTCGATCGCCCGTGTCGCCCGTGGCTCGGTCATCACGATCAAGCAGTCCGACTACGTGGTCGCCGCCAAGGCGCTCGGCGCCTCCACCACCCGGATCCTGACGCGGCACATCCTGCCGAACGCCATCGCTCCGGTGATCGTGGTCGCCACCATCGCGCTCGGCGGTTACATCGCCGCCGAGGCCACCCTGTCGTTCCTCGGTATCGGCCTCGCCGAGCCGACGGTCTCGTGGGGCATCGATGTGTCCGCTGCGAAGGACCAGCTCCGCAATGCTCCGTACGTCCTGGTCATCCCCTCGGTGATGGTCTCGATCACGGTGCTGTCCTTCCTGATGTTCGGCGATGCGGTCCGCAACGCCCTCGACCCCAAGATGCGCTGAGGGAGGCGTTCGTGACCACCATCGACAAGACGGCTCACGTCCCCGCACCGCGGGAGTCCGTGAGTGGCGACGGTCCACTGCTCGACGTCCGCGACCTGCACGTGGAGTTCCACACCCGCGACGGTGTGGCCAAGGCGGTCAACGGTGTGAACTACACCGTCAGCGCCGGCGAGACGCTCGCGGTGCTCGGCGAGTCCGGTTCCGGCAAGTCCGTGACCGCGCAGACCATCATGGGCATCCTCGACATGCCGCCCGGGAAGATCACGCAGGGCGAGATCCTCTTCCGCGGCCAGGACATGCTGAAGATGTCCAACGAGGAGCGCCGGAAGATCCGCGGCCGCAAGATCGCGATGATCTTCCAGGACGCGCTGTCCTCGCTGAACCCGGTCCTCTCCGTCGGCTACCAGCTCGGCGAGATGTTCCGGGTGCACCAGGGCCTCTCCAAGAAGGCGGCCAAGGCCAAGTCCATCGAGCTGATGGACCAGGTCAAGATCCCGGCGGCGGCGGCCCGTATCGCGGACTTCCCGCACCAGTTCTCCGGCGGTATGCGCCAGCGCATCATGATCGCCATGGCGCTGGCCCTGGAGCCGGACCTGATCATCGCGGACGAGCCGACCACCGCGCTCGACGTGACGGTGCAGGCCCAGGTCATGGACCTGCTGGCCGAGCTGCAGCGCGAGTACAACATGGGTCTGATCCTGATCACCCACGACCTCGGCGTCGTCGCCGACGTCGCGGACAAGATCGCCGTGATGTACGCGGGCCGGATCGTGGAGACGGCCCCGGTCGGCGAGCTGTACAGCCGCCCGGCCCACCCGTACACCAAGGGTCTGCTGGACTCGATCCCGCGCCTGGACCAGAAGGGCCAGGAGCTCTACGCGATCAAGGGTCTGCCGCCCAACCTCACGCGCATCCCCGCGGGCTGTGCCTTCAGCCCGCGCTGCCCCAAGGCACAGGACATCTGCCGTACGGACATCCCGCCGCTCGCCCCGGTGACCGAGCGGGACGGCCTCGAGCTGGTCGGCCGCGGCAGCGCGTGCCACTTCTGGAAGGAGACGATCCATGGCTGAGCTCAAGAAGGAGCCCGTGGACGCCACCCCGAACGTCTCCGACGTGGAGACCGTGGACGCCGCGACCGAGGCGGAGGCCGTAGCCGCCATCGACGCGCCCGTCAGCCAGGGCGAGCCGATCCTCCAGGTGCGGAACCTCGTCAAGCACTTCCCGCTGACGCAGGGCATTCTCTTCAAGAAGCAGATCGGCGCGGTCAAGGCCGTCGACGGGATCTCCTTCGACCTGTACGCCGGTGAGACCCTGGGCATCGTGGGCGAGTCCGGCTGTGGCAAGTCCACGGTCGCCAAGCTCCTGATGACCCTGGAGCGGGCCACCGCCGGCGAGGTCTTCTACAAGGGCCAGGACATCACCAAGCTGTCCGGCCGGGCGCTGAAGGCCGTCCGCCGCAACATCCAGATGGTGTTCCAGGACCCCTACACCTCGCTGAACCCGCGCATGACGGTCGGCGACATCATCGGGGAGACCTTCGAGATCCACCCCGAGGTGGCCCCGAAGGGCGACCGGCGCCGCCGGGTCCAGGAGCTCCTGGACGTCGTGGGCCTGAACCCGGAGTACATCAACCGGTACCCGCACCAGTTCTCCGGCGGTCAGCGCCAGCGCATCGGCATCGCCCGCGGCCTCGCGCTCAACCCGGAGATCATCATCTGCGACGAGCCGGTCTCCGCACTCGACGTGTCGGTGCAGGCCCAGGTCATCAACCTGATGGAGAAGCTCCAGGACGAGTTCAACCTGTCCTACCTCTTCATCGCGCACGACCTGTCCATCGTCCGGCACATCTCCGACCGGGTCGGCGTGATGTACCTCGGCAAGATGGCCGAGATCGGCACGGACACGCAGATCTACGACCACCCGACGCACCCCTACACCCAGGCGCTGCTGTCGGCGGTCCCGGTCCCCGACCCGGCGGCCCGGGAGGGACGCGACCGGATCATCCTCACCGGTGACGTTCCGTCACCGGCGAACCCGCCCTCGGGCTGCCGCTTCCGCACCCGGTGCTGGAAGGCGGAGGAGCGCTGCGCGACGGAGGAGCCCCTGCTGGCGATCCCCGAGCGCTTCGTGGCGGGGGCCACCCCGGCCTCGCACGAGTCGGCGTGTCACTTCGCCGAGGAGCGGGACGTCGTGCACGCGGCGTGACCGTATTCGGTTCCTGACCGGCCGATGCCCGGTTCCCCTCGGGGGACCGGGCATCGTCGCGTCCGCGCCCGCCCCTGCCCGTACGGGGTAAGCCCGCATGCGGTACGTGGCGTTATGGGGTGATATGAGGCATTGAGCTACTCGATGACTCTAGGAGGCACTTCATGCGCGGAGCCACACAGGTCAGGTGGGCCGCATGTGCGGTGGCCGTCGCCCTGGCAGCGACGGCCTGCGGCGGCGGCGGTGACGACGGCGGCGGCAGCGGCGGCGCCGACGGCATCGTCAGCTCCTCCTGGGGAGACCCGCAGAACCCGCTGGAGCCCGCCAACACCAACGAGGTCCAGGGCGGCAAGGTCCTCGACATGGTCTTCCGCGGACTGATCCGCTACGACCCGAAGACCGGCGAGGCCAAGAACATGGTCGC
The DNA here is from genome assembly GCF_010548505.1 of Streptomyces sp. SID14515. Classification (NCBI taxonomy): domain Bacteria; kingdom Bacillati; phylum Actinomycetota; class Actinomycetes; order Kitasatosporales; family Streptomycetaceae; genus Streptomyces; species Streptomyces sp. SID14515. The sequence continues at coordinate 99,974 of NZ_JAAGMH010000123.1, forward strand.
CGAGTCCATCGACTCGACGGACTCCCAGAACTTCACGATCAAGCTCAAGGACGGCTGGACGTTCTCCAACGGCGAGAAGGTCACCGCCAAGTCCTTCGTCGACGCCTGGAACTACGGCGCCGCGCTGAAGAACAACCAGAAGAACGCCTACTTCTTCCAGTACATCGAGGGCTACGACAAGGTCCACCCGGAGTCCGGATCCGCCTCCGCCGAGACCCTGTCCGGCCTGAAGGTCGTCGACGACCTGACCTTCACCACCAAGCTCACCCAGAAGTTCTCCCTGTGGCCCGACACCCTCGGCTACTCCGCCTTCGTCCCGCTGCCCAAGGCGTTCTACGACGACCACGACGCCTGGCTCTCCAAGCCCGTCGGGAACGGCCCGTACACCATCGAGTCGTACGCCAAGGGCTCCTCGATGAACCTGCGCAAGTGGGACGACTACCCGGGCGACGACAAGGCGAAGAACGGCGGCGTCGACCTGAAGGTCTTCACCGACAACAACACCGCCTACACCGACCTGACCTCGGGCAACCTCGACCTCGTCGACGACGTGCCGGCCTCCCAGCTCCGCAACGTCGAGGCGGACCTCGGCGACCGGTACATCAACACCCCCGCCGGCATCATCCAGACCCTGGCCTTCCCCTTCTTCGACGAGAAGTGGGACACCGACGACGCGCGCAAGGTCCGCCAGGGCCTGTCGATGGCGATCAACCGGCCGCAGATCACCGACCAGATCTTCCAGAAGACCCGCACCCCCGCATCCGACTGGACCTCCCCGGTCCTCGGCGAGGACGGCGGCTTCAAGGAAGGGCTCTGCGGCAAGGAGTGCACGTACGACAAGGCCGCGGCCAAGAAGCTGATCGACGAGGGCGGCGGCATCCCCGGCGGCCAGCTGAAGATCTCCTACAACGCGGACACCGGCTCCCACAAGGAATGGGTCGACGCCGTCTGCAACAGCATCAACAACGTCATGGGCAACAACAAGGCCTGCGTCGGCGGCCCCGTCGGCACCTTCGCCGACTTCCGCGCCCAGGTCTCCACGCAGAAGCTCACCAGCGCCTGGCGCGCGGGCTGGCAGATGGACTACCCGCTGATCCAGAACTTCCTCCAGCCGCTCTACTACACCAACGCCCCGTCCAACGACGGCAAGTGGAGCAACGAGCAGTTCGACGACCTGGTCGACAAGGCCAACGCCGAGAGCGACAAGGCGAAGGCTGTCACCACCTTCCAGGACGCGGAGAAGATCCTCGTCACCGAGATGCCGGTCATCCCGCTCTGGTACCAGAACGGCAGCGCCGGCTACTCGGACCGGGTCGACAACGTCGCGCTGAACCCCTTCAGCGTCCCGGTCTACGAAGAGATCACCGTCAAGTGACGCGCTGAGCGAAGCGGACGGCCGGGACGCCCGAACCACCAGCGCCCCGGCCGTCCGCGCACCCCGTCCCCGGTACTGCTCGAACCGACCCCCGGAGCCCCTCATGGGACGTTATGTGATCCGGCGGCTGCTGCAGATGATCCCCGTCTTCTTCGGCACCACGCTGTTGATCTTCCTCATGGTGAACGTGATGGGCGACCCCATCGCGGGCCTCTGCGGCGACCGCCAGTGCGACCCGGCCACCGCCGCCCAGCTGCGCTCCGAGTTCGGCCTCGACAAGCCGGTCTGGCAGCAATACCTCACGTACATGGGCAACGTGTTCACCGGCGACTTCGGCACCGCGTTCAACGGGCAGAAGGTCACCGAGCTGATGGCCACGGCCTTCCCCATCACGATCCGGCTCACCATCGTCGCGATCGTCTTCGAGGTCGTCATCGGCATCAGCCTCGGCGTCGTCACCGGCCTGCGGCGCGGCCGCCCCGTCGACACCACCGTCCTCATCCTGACGCTGGTCGTCATCGCCGTCCCGACCTTCGTCACCGGTCTGCTGCTCCAGCTCCTCCTGGGCGTCAAGTGGGGCATCATCAAGCCCTCGGTCTCCGCGGACCCCACCTTCGACGAACTGCTGGTCCCCGGACTGGTCCTCGCCTCGGTCTCGCTCGCCTACGTCACCCGGCTCACCCGGACCTCGATCGCCGAGAACGCCCGCGCCGACTACGTACGCACCGCCGTCGCCAAGGGCCTGCCCCGCCGCCGCGTCGTCGTACGGCACCTGCTGCGCAACTCGCTGATCCCCGTCGTCACCTTCATCGGCACCGACGTCGGCGCGCTGATGGGCGGGGCCATCGTCACCGAGCGGATCTTCAACATCCACGGGGTCGGCTACCAGCTCTACCAGGGGATCCTGCGCCAGAACTCCCAGACCGTCGTCGGATTCGTCACGATCCTCGTCCTGGTCTTCCTGGCCGCCAACCTGATCGTCGACCTCCTGTACGCCGTACTCGACCCGAGGATCCGCTATGCCTGAGCCGCAGTCATCGGACGGAGCGATCTCCCCGGCGGGCGCCGGCGGCCCCATGGACCTCGCCCTGGAGGAGGGCGCCAGCCTGGAGAAGAACCCGGGCGGCCCCGACGGCGCCGGGCCGACCGGAAAGCCGCGCAGCCTCTGGTCGGACGCCTGGCGCGACCTGCGGCGCAACCCGGTCTTCATCATCTCCGCGCTGGTCATCCTCTTCCTGGTGATCATCTCGATCTGGCCCTCGCTCATCGCGAGCGGCGACCCCCTCCAGGCCAACCTGGACGACGCCCAGAAGGGCTCCGAGCCCGGCCACCCCTTCGGCTTCGACCCGCAGGGCCGCGACGTCTACACCCGGGTCGTGTACGGCACCCGGACCTCGGTGACCGTCGGCGTCTGCGCCACCCTCGGTGTCGCGATCCTCGGCAGCGTGTTCGGCGGACTCGCCGGATTCTTCGGCGGCTGGTGGGACTCGATCCTCTCCCGCCTCACCGACGTCTTCTTCGGCATCCCCGTCGTCCTCGGCGGCCTGGTCTTCCTGTCCGTCGTCACCAGCTCCACCGTCTGGCCCGTCATCGGCTTCATCGTCCTGCTCGGCTGGCCGCAGATCGCCCGCATCGCCCGCGGCTCGGTCATCACCGCCAAACAGAACGACTACGTCCAGGCGGCCCGCGCGCTCGGCGCCTCCAACTCCCGCATGATGCTGCGCCACATCACCCCGAACGCCATCGCGCCCGTCATCGTCGTGGCGACCATCGCGCTCGGCACGTACATCTCGCTGGAGGCGACCCTCTCCTTCCTCGGCGTCGGCCTGAAGGACCCGGCCGTCTCCTGGGGCATCGACATCTCCGCGGCCGCCAACTACATCCGCAACGCCCCGCACATGCTGCTCTGGCCCGCCGGAGCGCTGGCGATCACCGTGCTCGCGTTCATCATGCTCGGCGACGCGGTGCGCGACGCCCTCGACCCCAAGCTGCGCTGAGGAGCCGGTTGCCATGTTGCTCGAAGTGCGCGATCTGCACGTGGAGTTCCACACCCGCGAAGGCGTCGCCAAGGCCGTCAACGGGGTCAACTACTCGGTGGCCGAGGGCGAGACGCTCGCCGTCCTCGGCGAGTCCGGCTCCGGCAAGTCCGTCACCGCCCAGGCCATCATGGGCATCCTCGACATGCCGCCCGGGAAGATCGCCGGCGGCGAGATCCTCTTCAAGGACCAGGACCTGCTGAAGCTCAAGCCGGAGGAGCGCCGGAAGATCCGCGGCCAGGAGATGGCCATGATCTTCCAGGACGCCCTCTCCTCGCTGAACCCGGTCCTCACCGTCGGCGAGCAGCTCGGCGAGATGTTCGTCGTGCACCGCGGCATGTCCCGCAAGGACGCGAAGGCCAGGTCGGTCGAGCTGATGGACCGGGTCCGCATCCCGGCCGCCAAGGAACGGGTCGGCAACTACCCGCACCAGTTCTCCGGCGGTATGCGCCAGCGCATCATGATCGCCATGGCGATGGCCCTGGAACCGTCGCTGATCATCGCCGACGAGCCGACCACCGCCCTGGACGTCACCGTCCAGGCCCAGGTCATGGACCTCCTCGCCGAGCTCCAGCGCGAGCTGAACATGGGCCTCATCCTGATCACCCACGACCTCGGCGTGGTCGCCGACGTCGCCGACAAGATCGCCGTCATGTACGCGGGCCGCATCGTCGAGACCGCCCCCGTCCACGAGATCTACAAGGCCCCGGCCCACCCGTACACCAAGGGCCTCCTCCAGTCGATCCCGCGCCTGGACCAGAAGGGCCAGGAGCTCTACGCGATCAAGGGCCTGCCGCCCAACCTCACGCGCATCCCGCCGGGCTGCGCGTTCAACCCCCGCTGCCCGATGGCCCAGGACGTGTGCCGCAGCGATGTGCCGCCGCTCTACGAGGTGGACGAGCAGCGCCGGAGCGCCTGCCACTTCTGGAAGGAGACGCTCGATGCACGCTGACCGCGACGGAAGTGCGGGGGCCGGCGGTGGCGCGGCCGGCTCCACGCTGCTCTCCAAGGCCCGCGAGGACGCCGTCACGCCGTACACGGAGGGCGACCCGATCCTCCAGGTCCGCGACCTCGCCAAGCACTACCCGCTCACCCAGGGCATCCTCTTCAAGCGGCAGATCGGCGCGGTCCGGGCCGTCGACGGCGTCGACTTCGACCTGCACGCGGGCGAGACGCTGGGCATCGTGGGGGAGTCGGGCTGCGGGAAGTCGACCGTCGCCAAGATGCTCGTCCACCTGGAACGTCCCACCGCCGGTGCGATCCGCTACAAGGGCGAGGACATCTCCAAGCTGTCCGGCCGGGCGCTGAAGGCGGTGCGGCGCAACATCCAGATGGTGTTCCAGGACCCGTACACCTCGCTGAACCCGCGGATGACGGTCGGCGACATCATCGGCGAGCCGTACGAGATCCACCCCGAGGTCGCCCCGAAGGGCAGCCGACGGCAGAAGGTGCAGGACCTGCTGGACGTCGTCGGCCTCAACCCGGAGTACATCAACCGCTATCCGCACCAGTTCTCCGGCGGCCAGCGCCAGCGCATCGGCATCGCCCGCGGTCTCGCGCTCAACCCGGAGATCATCGTCGCCGACGAACCGGTCTCCGCGCTCGACGTCTCCGTACAGGCCCAGGTCGTCAACCTGCTGGACCGGCTCCAGGCCGAATTCAGCCTCAGCTTCGTCTTCATCGCCCACGACCTCTCGATCGTCCGGCACATCTCCGACCGGGTCGGCGTGATGTACCTCGGCCGGATCGTGGAGATCGGCTCCGACGCGGAGATCTACGACCACCCCACCCACCCGTACACCCAGGCGCTGCTCTCCGCCGTGCCCGTCCCGGACCCGACGGCCCGCGAGCACCGGGAACGGATCATCCTGCACGGCGACGTCCCCTCGCCCGCCAACATCCCCTCGGGCTGCCGCTTCCGCACCCGCTGCTGGAAGGCGCAGGAGCGGTGCGAACTGGAGGTCCCGCTGCTGGCGGTCCCCGCGGAGTTCCGGCTCGTCGACACCCCGGCCCGGCACGACTCCGCGTGCCACTTCGCGGAGGAGAAGCGGGTGGTGCCGCCGGAGGGCGAGCTGGAGGTCCCGGGGCGGCCGCCGGGCCCCGACGTGGAGGCCCCGGGCACGACGACCCGGGGCCGCCCGGTCGAGGACGTGCCCGGACCCGGGGGGCCGGACTCCCCGGACGAGCCGCCGGAGCCCGGGGCGCCTACGCAGCCCTGAGCCCGGCTCCCGTCGCGCGGTCAGTCCGTGGCGCCGCAGGGCCGGTCGGCCTCGATCTCCTTCACGGCCGGGGCCAGGGCCGAGAGCACGGCCGAGGCCTCGACGCTCTCGTTGCGGATCCGGACCTGGACGCCGGGGGTGCGGCCCCGCGTGGCGAACATCTTGGCGGTCCGGTCGTCCGCGGGCTTCTGGGCGACCCAGCCGACCCCGCCCTCGTCGGTGCACTCGGCGCCGGCCTCGGGCTCGGGCATGCCGCAGTACAGGATGATGTCGCCGCCGTCCCCCCAGGCGGCGGCGCCGGTCACCTGCGACTTCTCGATGCCGTATCCGCCCAGCTCGCCGGGGAGCTTGCCGGTGAGCGTGCCGCACGCCGGACTGCCCGAATACGGCGGCTTGGTGAGGTTGTAGCCGTCTCCGCTGCCGCAGCCGGCGAGGGCGGCCGTACATACGGTCAGAGCGGCCGTGAGGCGGAGCGCCCCACGTGTGTTGCTGGTCAACGTGTTCCCCCGTGCGGGTGATTTGTCGGTCGATACGGAAATCTATCGCCCGGCGGCACGCCGACCTCGGGGCGGACACCTTCCGCACCGTCGGCCGATCCGTTAACAGGCAGGCAACTCAGCCGTCGTCACTCCGATATACGGACGCTCCATGCTGAACAACGTACGGCCGTGCGGGTGCCGTGGACCGGTCGGAGCGTCGTCTTGTCGCTCCGGCCGGTCGCCCGCCGCCTCCGCCCGGCCTTGCCCGGCGAGCGCCCTTGTTCATCCGTTCGGGGCAATGGAGTATCACCGGGTGACACTTACACGGGGAGCAAGAATCACCGGCGCCGTTCTCTGCGCGGTGCTGGCACTACTGACCATCGCCTGGATCGTGCGGGACATCCGGGCCGCCGACGGACCGGGACCGGTCTGGGACTACTGGGCGGGCACCGCGGACCTCCGGGACACGGTCCGGCCCACCACCTCGTCCACCAGCCTCGTCCTGCTGGTGGCCTACATCGCCGCCGCCGTCGCGGCACTCCGGTCCGCCTCGGCCGCTTCGGTCCTGATCGTCACCGGCGTCGTCACCTTCGCCCTGCGACTGCCCGGCGTCTGGATGGTCGCCGACGCCCCGGCCCCGGAGGAGCTGCGCGACCGGGCCCTGCTCACCACGTACGCCGTGCTCGCCGCGGCGATCGGCCTCATCGTCGCCGGGGCCGCGGGCCGCAGCCCCGTGCCGGAGGGCGAGCAGCGCCCCGCCGGACCCGGCCGCGGCGCGGGGGTGGCGGCCTTCCTGCTCCTCGGCTTCCAGGCGGTGGTCTTCGCCGGCTGGGAGATCCGGCAGCCCTTCGTCTATCCGTCCGAGCTCTACCCCGCGTGGTTCATCGGCGGGGAGCCTCTGAACATCCCGCTGACCGAGGGCCCGCCCGGCTGGGTCGGCGGGGTGCTCATCCTGATGCTCCTGGTGGCGGCCGTCGGCGCGGTCGCCGGGGCGGCCCACGCACGACCGCTCGGCCTGATCGCGGGCGGGTTCATGCTCTCCTCCGGTGTCCTGGGCGTGGTGCGCATCGTCCACTACGAGATGTACGAGCAGTTCCTCGACATGGAATTCGAGGCGCAGCTGAACATGCTGAGCTCCGTCTTCTCGCTCGTCGTCGCGCCCATCGTGCTCATCGTCCTCGCCCTCAAGGGCAGCCCCAGGACCTCCGGCGGCTCCCCGGGCCCGTGGGGCGGCTCCGGCCCCTGGGGCGTCCAGCCTCCCGGCCACCCGCCCGCCACCGGCCCCGGCGTGCCGCCCCAGGCCCCCGGCCACCCGCCCGCACCCGCCCCCGGCTTCGGGCCTCCGCAGGGCGGCGGCTTCGGGCCGCCGCCCTCCTCCCCGCCGCCGCGCTGGTGAGCCGGTGACGGGGGGTCCGGGGCGGGCCGGGCGGTCCGGGCGTGCGGGGCTCAGGCTCCGGTCAGCCCCAGCGACCGCTTGAGGAAGTCCACCTGGAGCAGGAGCAGGTTCTCCGCGACCTGCTCCTGCGGAGTCATGTGCGTCACCCCGCTCAGCGGCAGCACCTCGTGCGGCCGGCCGGCCGCCAGCAGCGCCGAGGACAGCCGCAGGGCGTGCGCGACCACCACGTTGTCGTCGGCCAGACCGTGCACGATCATCATCGGCCGGACCTCGGCGGCGGGCTCGGACAGCCCGTCGTCGGTGAGCAGCGAGTTGTACGCGTACACCTCGGGCCGCTCGGCCGGGTCGCCGAGATAGCGCTCGGTGTAGTGGGTGTCGTAGAGCCGCTGGTCCGTCACCGGCGCCCCCACGACCGCCGCGTGGAACACATCGGGCCGCCGCAGCACCGCGAGCCCCGCCAGATAGCCGCCGAAGGACCAGCCGCGGATCGCCACCCGGGACAGGTCCAGCGGGAACCGGTCCGCGAGCCCGTGCAACGCCTCGACCTGGTCCTCCATGGTCAGCACGAGGTTGTCCCGTACGGCCTTCTCCCAGGCGGGCGAACGGCCCGGCGCGCCCCGCCCGTCCGCCACGACCACCGCGAAGCCCTGGTCCGCGAACCACTGCGAGGTCAGGTGCGCGTTGTGGGCGGCGACCACCCGGCGGCCGTGCGGACCGCCGTACGGGTCCATCAGGACCGGAAGGGGACCGTCCGCCTCCTGGTAGTCCGAGGGGAGCAGCACGGCGCACGGAATCCGCCGTGCGCCCCCCTCGGTGAGCGTCACCCGGGCGGCGAGCACCGGCTCCTGGGCGAAGCTCGCGATCCGGGTCAGCCGCTTGCCGTCCCGCACCACCCACGCGGCGGCCCCGGGCTCCTCGGGAACGGCCGAGACCACGACCGAGAGACCGCCCGAGCGGACCGCGGAGTGCACACCCACCCCTTCGGAAATCCGCTCGATTCCCAGCTCGTTCACCCGGTACACATGGATCTGCCCGATCTCCGGCTCGACCGCGTCCTCACCGGCCACCGCCGAGACCAGGATGTCCGACTCGCCGATGTCCAGCACCGACTGGACGTGCAGCTGCGCCCCGGTGAGCAGCCGGTCCCCGACCGCCAGCACCCGCGCGCCGCCCTCGTCCACGATCCGCACCAGCCGCCCGTCCGGCGCCCACGCGGGCACCCCGGGGAAGAGATCCAGCCACACCGGGTCCTCGTCGACATGGACGATCCGGGTCGCACCGGTCTCCGGATCCACCGCCAGATACCGCTGACTGCGCTGGTCACGGGCCTGCACCAGCAGCAGCGGGGCGCCCGCGGACGACCAGTGCACCTGGGCCAGGTACGGGAACGCGGCCCGGTCCCAGACCACTTCGGTACGGGCCCCCGCCAGGTCCATGACGAAGAGCCGCACCTCGGCGTTGGGCGTGCCCGCCGCCGGGTAGGCGATCTCGGTCGGCCGGCGCTCCGGGTGCGCCGGATCGGCGATGTACCACCGCTGTACGGGGCTGTCGTCGGCCCGCGCGACCAGCAGCCGGTCCGACTCCGGCGACCACCAGAAACCCCGGTGGCGGTGCATCTCCTCGGCCGCGATGAACTCGGCCAGACCGTAGGTGACATGGGAGTCCTCCGGCTCGGCCAGCGCCCGGTCCTCCTCGCCGCCCGCCGTCACGACCCGCAGCGCGCCCTTGGCCACGTACGCGATGTGCCGGCCGTCGGGGGAGGGGCGCGGGTCGATCACCGGGCCCGGCACCGGCAGCGCCCGCGCGGTCCCGGCCCGCAGCTCGGCCACGTACACCTTTCCGGACAGGGCGAACGCCGCCAACTCCGCCGCCGCGTCCACCGCGTAGGAGACGATGCCCGACGAACCCTCCCGGGTCCGTTCGCGCCGGGCCCGCTCCTGCGCCGACAGCTTCTCCGCCGAACCGCCCAGCAGGACTTCGGGATCGGCGGCGACGCGCTCCTCGCCGGTCGCCGGGTCGTGCACCCAGAGCCGGTTGGTCCGGTCCGTTCCGGAGGCGGACCGGAGGAAGATCACCCGCGTCTCATCCGGTGAGACGGTGAAGGCGCGAGGTGCGCCGAGAGTGAAGCGCTGGGTCCGTGCTTGCTGGCGGGGAAAGGACAGCTTCTGCGAGGTCATGGCTCCGAACCTAGCCGCGAACTCGGCCGCGCGGCACGGTTCGTGCGCCCCTCGTGCTGCTGTGCCCCGATCAATGCGTTGGCACGGATAGTTATGATCCGTAGCGCTCGGTGGGTAGGAACCTGCTGACTCCGCGTGTGCTCCCGTCCCGACCGTACTGATGGAGGTGAACCGCCGTGGCGCTCTCGATTTCGGCGGTAGTGCTGCTGGCGATCATCGTCTTCCTGCTGATCCGGAAATCCGGACTGAAGGGAGGACACGCGGTGGTCTGCATGCTGCTCGGGTTCTACATCGCGAGCTCGTCCATCGCACCGACCATCTCCGACCTGACGACCAATGTGGCGGGGATGATCAGCAGCATCAAGTTCTGACCCGGGCGGCGAGCGGCGGGCGAGGGGTGGCGGGCGCAGGGGCGCGGGGGCACAGGGGGGCTCCGGGCTCGTAGGGTGGTCCCCATGAAGGACCTCCCCGCCCGCCGTCTGCTGCTCGTGCACGCGCACCCCGACGACGAGTCGATCAACAACGGCGCCACCATGGCCAGGTATGCGGCCGAGGGCGCCCACGTCACCCTGGTGACGTGCACGCTCGGCGAGGAGGGCGAGGTCATCCCGCCCTCGCTCGCCCGCCTCACCGCCGACCGGGACGACGCGCTGGGCCCCCACCGCGTCGGCGAGCTGGCCGCGGCGATGAAGGAGCTCGGCGTCGGCGACCACCGCTTCCTCGGCGGAGCGGGCCGCTACCGCGACTCCGGAATGATGGGCGCCGAGCAGAACGACCGCCCCGGCTCCTTCTGGTCCACCCCGGTCGACGAGGCGGCGGCCCACCTCGTCGAGGTGATCCGCGAGGTCCGCCCCCAGGTCCTGGTCACCTACGACCCGGACGGCGGCTACGGCCACCCCGACCACATCCAGGCCCACCGGGTCGCGATGCGCGCCGCCGACCTGGCCGCCGACCCGGCGTACGGCTCCGGCGCACCGCACACCATCGCCAAGATCTACTGGAACCGGGTGGAGCGGACCGTGCTGGAGGCCGCCTTCGACCGCCTCCGCGCCACCGCGCCGGACGCCTTCCCCGGCATCGCCGCTGTGGGCGATGTCCCGGGCGTGACCGGCGGGGAGCAGATCACCGCGGAGATCGACGGATCGGCGTACGCCGGGGCGAAGTCGGCGGCGATGCGCGCCCACGCCACCCAGATCGCGGTCGACGGCCCCTTCTTCGCCCTCTCCAACGACCTCGGCCAGCCCCTGTTGACGTCCGAGTGCTACCAACTGGTGCGGGGTGTGGCGGGTGTGCCGAAGGGCGCGCGTGAGGACGACTTGTTCGCGGGCCTGCCGGACGGTACGAACGGTACGGACTCCACGGGCGCCGCTGGAGGCACGGAATGAGCGGGAACACCGGCAAGGGCCGGGACCGCGCGCAGTCCGCCCGCGCGTCGCTGCGCAACGCGCCGCCCAGGCCGCCCGAGCCCACCGGTCTTCTCTCGCGTCCGAACCCGGCCCGGATCGCCGCCTACTTGGGCTTCGGCGTGCTCGGCGTACTCGTCGCGATCGCCGGAACCCTCGTCCAAGCCGCCTGGTTCCCGGGCGGGTTGATCATCGCGCTGGTGGCCTGCGCGGGCCTCTTCTACGGCGGCCGGATCCTGGTCGGCACCCAGCTCGGCGCGCTCGCCCCGGCGGCCGGCTGGTTCGTCACGGTTTTCCTTCTGCTGAGCGGTACGTCGGAGGGCGACTACGTCTTCGGCGACGAACTCGGCCTGGCGCTCTTCGTCCTCGGCGGGACGGCCGCCGCTGTGATCTGTGCCACCACGTCCAAAGTGCCGCAATCAGCCATCCGCAGCGGCCGGTCCGGTACGTGAAGTGCCAAGTCCGGGTCCGCCGCGACCCCCACAGGTGTGATGCAGGGGTGGAGGTTTCCCCCGGTCGCGGAGTGTCCGACGGCGGCGGCCAGTATGGTGGTGCGCGCGCCGAGCCGTCCCCTGGCCTGCGGCATGGGGGAAGTACGGGCGGCGGAGCCAATCGGGAGAACCTGCTTTGAGTCGTGAAACTGACAGTTCGTCCTCCGGGCCCCAGGGTCGCGGCGGAGCCGCGTACCCGTCGGGTACGCCGCCGTACGGATCCCGCCAGTATCCGTCGCAGGACGGCTCTGACGAGAACCCGGAATCCGTGGATCCGCCCCGGCCCGAGGAACCCAAGACCGAGACGACGCTGACGACGCGCATCCGGATCAACATCCCCGGATCGCGTCCCATCCCGCCGGTCGTGATGCGTACGCCGATGGCGGAGAGCGACATCTCCGGCGGCCGTTCCGACGCGGAGCGCACCGGCGCCACCCCGCGCCCCGGCACGCCGCCGTCGGCGCCCGCGGCCGGAAGCGGCGTCGGGGGCGGCTCGGGCCCCTCCGATCGTTCCGCCCGTGCGGCGGGCCCGGACGGCGGAGCGCCCGCGGACCGGTCCCGGGGCGGCGGCCCGGCCGCCGACCCGACGCCCGCGGAGAAGCCGGCCCGGGAGAAGAGCGGC
>NZ_JAAGMH010000136.1:0-129225 GCF_010548505.1 Streptomyces sp. SID14515
TGTCCCGGGCCGGCAGTGCCGCCCGGGGACCCGCGCCGGAGCCGACCTGGCCGCGCTGTGCGCCGGGTCCGCCGCCGAGGCTCTTGGCGCCCGGACCGCCCGGACCGCTGCCGAGACCCGCGCGCTGGCCGTTGCCCGCGCCGTTCCCGTTGCCCGCGAGCAGACCGCCCGGGGCGCCGGACTGCTGACCGGGGCCCTGCTTGGACGGCGGCTGCTTGCCGCCGTGCGCGACGTCGACGGGCAGCATGACCAGCGCGGTCGTACCACCGGAGTCGGAGGGGCGCAGCTGGATCCGGATGCCGTGACGCAGCGACAGCCGGCCGACCACGAACAGACCCATGCGACGGGAGACGGAGACGTCCACCGTCGGCGGCTGCGCGAGCCGCTCGTTGATCGCGGCGAGGTCCTCGGGCGAGAGGCCGATGCCGGTGTCGTGGATCTCGACCAGCACCCGGCCGTCGGGCAGCGCGTGACCGGTGACCCGGACCTTCGTCTGCGGCGAGGAGAACGACGTGGCGTTCTCCAGCAGCTCGGCGAGCAGGTGCACGAGGTCGTTGACGACCCGGCCGGCGACCTCGGTGGCGGGCACCGCGGACAGCTCGATGCGCTCGTACTGCTCCACCTCGGAGGCGGCGGCACGGAGCACGTCGACCAGCGGAACGGGGCGGGTCCACCGGCGGCCCGGCTCCTCGCCCGCGAGGACGAGGAGGTTCTCGCCGTTACGGCGCATACGCGTCGCGAGGTGGTCGAGCTTGAAGAGCGAGGAGAGCTGGTCCGGGTCGGCCTCGCGGGACTCCAGTTCGGAGATGAGCGAGAGCTGGCGCTGGATGAGGCCCTGGGAGCGGCGCGAGAGGTTGGTGAACATCGCGTTGACGTTGCCCCGGAGAAGGGCCTGCTCGGCGGCGAGGCGGACGGCCTCGCGGTGCACGTCGTCGAAGGCCGCGGCCACCTGGCCGATCTCGTCCCGGGAGTGCACACCGACCGACTCGACGGAGGTGTCGACGTCCTGCGGGTCGGTCTCGGAGAGCTGCTTGACGAGCTCGGGCAGCCGGTCCTGGGCGACGCGGGTGGCGGTGTCCTGGAGGCGGCGCAGCGAGCGGATCATGGAGCGGGCCACCACGAAGGCGCCGACGAGCGAGACGCCGAGCACGAGGAGGATGACCGCACCGTTGACGATCGCCTCGCGCTGGGAGGCCTGGCGCAGTTCGCGGGCCTTGGCCTCCATGTCGCTGAGGAGGGTGGCCTCGATCGTCTCCATGGCCTTGATCTTGATGGTGCTCTGGTCGTACCAGTCGAGGTAGGACCGGACCTGCTTGCCCTCGATCCCGTTCGTGGTGTCCAGGATCCGCTTGGCGTACATGTTCCCGGCGTTGATCTCCGGGTTGCCGTTGTCCAGGGGAGCCATGAGCTCCTCGGCGCTCTCCCCGGTCGTCCCGTAGATCGTCTTGAACGAGGTGAGGGCGCGGGACTCCTTGGCGAGGGCGTTGGAGCCGAACTGCCGGTCGTTCGGGTTGAGGTGCGGCTCCTTCACCGAACCGCCGGGCAGCGCCGCGGCGATGATCGCGCGCTGGACCGAGGCGTACTCCTTGGCGGAGGAGAACGCCGCCAAGGCCCGGGTCCGCTTGATCATGTCCGGGTTGCTGGTCGCCTGCGCCATGTCCTGCGAGAGGCTCAGCAACGAGGTGATCAGCTGGTTGTACTGGTCGATCGTGTTGAGACTCGGTGCGCCCTCTTCATACGCCGTCTTGCGGATCGTACGGATGGTGCCGAGCTGGGAGGCGATCTGCGAGATGCTCGCGTGGATGCTGTCGAGCGCCTCGTCGCCCTCGGAGTCGCCGATCGAGTCGGTCTCGTCGAGGAAGGCGTCCTTGGCCCGGTCGGTCTTGTCCCGGGGCCCGGTGACCTTGTAGTCGGTGGGCTTGGACTTGTTCGACAGCGGACCGGCCGACTGGTCGCGCTCCACCTGGAGCGCCTGGGCGAGCGAGGTCGCCTGCTTGGTCATCTTGGTCAGCAGCTGCATGTGCTCCAGCTGCTGCATGTCGGTCATGGACTCGTTGATCCTCAGACCGCCCAGGGTGGTCGCCGCGACCACGGGGAGGGCGAGGAGCGAGACCAGTCGCGTACTGATGCGCCAGTTACGGAGCGCTATTCGCGAACCCGTGTCGACCGGGCCACGCGGCTGTGCGGGCGTGTTCGGCTCCGCGCCGCTGCTCGTCGTGGAGCCCGAGCGCTGCGCACGGTCGCTGTTGTCGCCGGCAGCGGCCGGCCCGGGGTTCTGGGCGTGCTGGGGCGAGGAACCGCGGTCGGTCCCGCCGCGCGGCTCCTGTTCCGCCGGAGCGCTGCCATCCCTCTTGAAACGTCCCTGCACTAGCGTCGCAACCTCTGGACCAGGCGTCCCGCCCGCAGGTAGCGGACAAGAACGGTGTCGGCGTCGTGGGGCGCTGGACGCGCCCCATGGTGGTCGTATGAGTGACCGGCGTACTTCCCCCTCCCGCCGCCACTCGGCGCTGCGTTGCGCCCCGGCGCGCCGGTCTGAAACCCGCGGCGGTGCGTGGAATTCCAGCACAGTGCAGGATCTCCAACAAGGCCCATGTACCGGGCTGTGACCTGGGTGACACGTTGTGATGAATGAGTAACAAGCAGTGGAGAGTGATCGTGGGTAAAGCGGACTATTACGGAGGAGTCACCTAGGGGTGGGGGGTGTCCCAGTCGCGATGATCAGGAGCGGAATAGTGGATTCAGTGATGCAATGTCCGTTTTCTGGATCACGGTCGGCTGTCCGTAATGGGCTAATTGTCGATTAGTTCGTGAGCAAACTCACATGATGATCGTCGCCTCATCCCGGCTCGGGCGGGGAATCGGATGTTTAGCCTGACGCTTTACAGGGATGGCGAATCCGACAAGCCGGCGCCGCGACGAGCGACGCCCTCACCGAACAGGGTCCTGACGGCAGATGAAGACGACGACGATGTTCCGCAACATTGCCAACCCCCGGCGCACCACGCTGGCGCACCTCAAGGACGCCGAAGCGCTGCAGACGCCCCTGACGCCGGAGCACGCCGCCGACCTGCCCAACGTCACCGCCAACCCGCGCCGCACCATCCTGATGGAAGCCCCGGTCGCCGCCGCCCAGTAGTACCCCGTCGTACGCACGGCCGTCCCCCTCATGCGCGCTAGCCTGGAGCGTCAGTCTTCAGCCAGCCAGCAAGTGAGGGGCGACAGCATCCCGTGCGCATCGCCAGGTTCTCCATCGACGGCAATGTCGCCTTCGGCGCCGTCGAGGGACAGGGCACCGTGGAATCCGGTGACCTCGTCCTCGACATCATCAAGGGCATTCCGTACGCCGACTTCGAGCTCTCGGGCACCAAGGTCCCGCTGAACAAGGTCCGGCTGCTGCCCCCCGTGCTCCCCAACAAGGTCGTGGCCATCGGCCGCAACTACGCGGAGCACGCCGCCGAACTCGGCCACGAGGTCCCCGACGCGCCGATCACCTTCTTCAAGCCCACCACCTCGGTGATCGGCTCCGGCGACGCGATCGAGTACCCCTCCTTCTCCAACGAGCTGCACCACGAGGCCGAGCTGGCCGTGGTCATCGGCCGCATGTGCCGCGAGGTCCCCCGCGAGCGCGTCAAGGACGTCGTTTTCGGCTACACCTGCGCCAACGACGTCACCGCCCGCGATGTGCAGCAGCGCGAGAAGCAGTGGGCCCGTGCCAAGGGCTTCGACACCTCCTGCCCGCTGGGCCCCTGGGTGGAGACCGACGTCGACCCGCACGACCTCACCATCCAGGCGACGGTCAACGGCGAGCAGCGACAGCTCGGCCGCACGAGCGACATGGTCCGCTCCATCGAGGACCTGATCGTCCACATCACGGAGGCCATGACGCTGCTCCCGGGCGACGTCATCCTCACGGGCACCCCCGCAGGGGTCGGACCCCTGCACGTCGGCGACGAGGTCGCCGTCACCATCGAAGGCATCGGCACTCTCACCAACAAGGTGATCAAGCGTGGCTAACGCACCAGTCCGTGTACGTTTCTGTCCCTCCCCGACCGGCAACCCCCACGTGGGCCTGGTCCGGACGGCGCTCTTCAACTGGGCCTTCGCCCGGCACCACCAGGGCACCCTGGTCTTCCGGATCGAGGACACCGACGCGGCGCGCGACTCGGAGGAGTCCTACCAGCAGCTGCTCGACTCGATGCGTTGGCTGGGCCTGGACTGGGACGAGGGCCCCGAGGTCGGCGGCCCGCACGCGCCGTACCGCCAGTCGCAGCGGATGGACCTGTACAAGGACGTCGCCGAGAAGCTGCTCGCCGCCGGGTACGCCTACCCCTGCTACTGCACCACCGAGGAGCTGGACACCCGCCGCGACGCCGCCCGCGCCGCCGGCAAGCCCTCCGGCTACGACGGCCACTGCCGCGACCTCACCGCCGAGCAGATCGCCGCGTACGAGGCCGAGGGCCGCAGCTCGATCGTCCGCTTCCGGATGCCCGACGAGGCCATCACCTTCACCGACCTGGTCCGCGGCGACATCACCGTCCAGCCGGAGAACGTCCCGGACTACGGCATCGTCCGCGCCAACGGGGCCCCGCTCTACACGCTGGTCAACCCGGTCGACGACGCCCTGATGGAGATCACCCACGTCCTGCGCGGCGAGGACCTGCTCTCCTCCACCCCGCGCCAGATCGCCCTGTACCGGGCGCTCATCGAGCTGGGCATCGCCAAGGACACCCCCGCCTTCGGCCACCTGCCGTACGTCATGGGCGAGGGCAACAAGAAGCTCTCCAAGCGCGACCCGCAGGCCTCCCTCAACCTCTACCGGGAGCGCGGCTTCCTCCCCGAGGGCCTGCTGAACTACCTCTCGCTGCTCGGCTGGTCGATCGCCGAGGACCGCGACATCTTCTCGACGGACGAGCTGATCGCCGCGTTCGACATCAAGGACGTCAACGCCAACCCGGCCCGCTTCGACCTCAAGAAGTGCGAGCACATCAACGCCGAGCACATCCGCATGCTCGATGTGAAGGCCTTCACGGAGGCCTGCGGCCCCTGGCTCCAGGCGCCCTTCGCCCCCTGGGCCCCCGAGGCCTTCGACGCGGAGAAGTGGACCCGGATCGCCCCGTACGCCCAGACCCGGGTCACGGTGCTCTCCGACATCACCGACAACGTCGACTTCCTCTTCCTCAACGAGCCGGTGGAGGACGAGGCGTCCTGGACCAAGGCGATGAAGGGCGACCCGGTCGCCCTCCTGACCACGGCCCGCGCCAACCTGGAAGCGGCCGACTGGAGCGACCCGGAGTCGCTGAAGAACGCCGTCCTGACCGCCGGCGAGGCCCACGGCCTCAAGCTCGGCAAGGCCCAGGCCCCGGTCCGCGTCGCCGTCACCGGCCGCACCGTCGGCCTGCCGCTCTTCGAGTCCCTGGAGATCCTGGGCCGTGAGAAGAGCCTGGCCCGCGTGGACGCGGCGCTGGCGAAGCTGACCGCGTAAACAAGCGACAGGACGCCCCGAGGAGGGCCGCAGCCGACCGGCTGCGGCCCTCCTCGGCTTTCCCCCTCCGCGGCCGCCCGCCGACGGCTACCGTGAGATCCATGCCGATCCGCGCCGTGCTCTGGGACATCGACGACACGATCTTCGACTACGCGGGCGCCGATCACACCGGTATGCGGATCCACCTGGAGAGCACGGGACTGCCCGAGGCGTACGCGTCGGTCGACGAGGCCCTCGCCGCCTGGAAGGCGATCACCGCCGTGCACTGGGCGCGCGTCGCCGCCGGGGAGACGGACTTCCTCGGCCAGCGCCGGGACCGGGTGCGGGACTTCCTCGCGCGGACGATGGCGGACGCGGAGGCCGACGCCTGGTTCGCCGGCCATCTGACCCACTACGAGGCCGCCTGGACGCTCTTCCCGGACGTGCTGCCGGTTCTGGACCGCCTGGCGCCCGACTACCGCCACGCGATCCTCTCCAACTCCAGCAGCCACAACCAGCACCGCAAGCTCACCGCGCTCGGTGTCCGGGACCGCTTCGAGGTGATGGTCTGCGCCGTGGAGCTCGGGATCTCCAAGCCGGAGGCCGGCGCCTTCCACGCGGCCTGCGAGGCGCTCGCGCTGGAGCCGCACGAGGTGGCGTACGTGGGCGACGAACCCGACATCGACGCGAGCGGGGCCGTGGCCGCCGGGCTGACGGGGATCTGGCTCGACCGGCGGGGGAGGGGCGGGCGGCCGGACCTCGTGACGATCACCGGGCTGGACCAGCTTCCCGGACTGCTGGCGGGCGATACCCGTTTTGGAGCGCCGGACACCTTCGGGTAATGTTCTTTCTGCGCCGCCCGAGCGGGCCGAAAGATCCGGCCGGGAAGCGTAGACAGAAGTGAAGCCCCCACCAGGGGTTGCATTTCAGTGGGCTATGGTGTAATTGGCAACACTACGGTTTCTGGTACCGTCATTCTAGGTTCGAGTCCTGGTAGCCCAGCGCAAGACCAAGCAGTACGAGCAAGATCAGCAGGACAAGCCCCCGTTGTGTAGCGGCCTAGCACGCTGCCCTCTCACGGCAGTAGCGCCGGTTCGAATCCGGTCGGGGGTACAGATCCTTCCCGCGAGAACATCATGGGTCGCACCCATCGCTCTCGATGCAGGATCGCTAGGGCCCCCGTTGTGTAGCGGCCTAGCACGCTGCCCTCTCACGGCAGTAGCGCCGGTTCGAATCCGGTCGGGGGTACTTGTCACACCATGGGCTATGGTGTAATTGGCAACACTACGGTTTCTGGTACCGTCATTCTAGGTTCGAGTCCTGGTAGCCCAGCGCAAGTCAGCAGTAACCACGCCCCCGTTGTGTAGCGGCCTAGCACGCTGCCCTCTCACGGCAGTAGCGCCGGTTCGAATCCGGTCGGGGGTACAACAGAGCAGTACGGAAAGGCCCTTCACCTCGGTGGAGGGCCTTTCCGCTTGCCCGGACCAGGGCGTCCCCGGCCAAGTGGCCCATGCCGCAACGCTGTTGGCAGGGGAAAGAAGCAGGGGAAAGAAAAAGGGCCGCCACGGCGCTGGGGCGGCCTTCCGGAAGAGGGGGAGAGGTGTCGTAAAGAGAGGGGAGAGACGTCGTGACGGGCGGGCGGGTCAGCCCGTGCGGCGCAGGGCCTCGCTCAGCCGCGCTGCCGAGT
This sequence comes from Streptomyces sp. SID14515, assembly GCF_010548505.1. Lineage (NCBI taxonomy): Bacteria > Bacillati > Actinomycetota > Actinomycetes > Kitasatosporales > Streptomycetaceae > Streptomyces > Streptomyces sp. SID14515. Next base: position 7,149 of record NZ_JAAGMH010000136.1, read on the forward strand.
CGATGACGGCCTGGGCGTGCATCCGGCCCGGGTGGCGGGTCAGCCGCTCGATCGGGCCGGAGACCGAGACGGCGGCGACCACCCGGTTCGAGGGGCCGCGCACCGGAGCGGAGACCGAGGCCACGCCCGGCTCCCGCTCGCCGATCGACTGGGCCCAGCCCCGCCGCCGTACGCCGGAGAGCGCCGTGGCCGTGAACCGGGCGCCCTGGAGGCCCCGGTGCAGTCGCTCCGGCTCCTCCCAGGCCATCAGGATCTGGGCGGAGGAGCCCGCTTTCATGGTGAGCGTGGAGCCGACGGGCACCGTGTCCCGGAGTCCGGACAGCCGTTCCGCCGCCGCCACGCAGATACGCATGTCGCCCTGCCGGCGGTAGAGCTGCGCGCTCTCGCCGGTGATGTCGCGCAGGTGGGTGAGCACCGGTCCGGCCGTGGCCAGCAGGCGGTCCTCGCCCGCCGCGGCTGCCAGTTCCGACAGCCGGGGGCCGAGAATGAACCGGCCCTGCATGTCCCTCGCCACCATCCGGTGGTGTTCCAGTGCCACGGCCAGTCGATGGGCCGTGGGCCGTGCGAGCCCGGTCGCCGCGACCAGCCCGGCGAGGGTGGCCGGACCGGACTCCAGGGCGCTCAATACCAGAGCTGCCTTGTCGAGAACGCCGACGCCGCTAGAGTTGTCCATACGACGATACTCCCGTCTCACTCTGTGAAACGCAAGTTCAATTTTCGGCGGAAGTTGCGAACCTGTACGGGCGGCCGCACAACGGCTCGTAGCCACCGCCCCGCACGGGGGTCCGGACGGAGGCACACCGATCTCTAGTTGGGCCGGCGAAGACGCCGGCCGGAGGGAAAGCGATGGGTAGGACACTCGCGGAGAAGGTCTGGGACGACCACGTCGTCCGGCGCGCGGAGGGCGAGCCCGACCTTCTCTTCATCGATCTGCACCTGCTGCACGAGGTGACCAGCCCGCAGGCCTTCGACGGTCTGCGTCAGGCCGGACGTCCGGTACGGCGCCTCGACCTCACCATCGCCACCGAGGACCACAACACCCCGACCCTCGACATCGACAAGCCGATCGCCGACCCGGTCTCGCGCGCCCAGCTGGAGACCCTGCGCAAGAACTGCGCGGACTTCGGTGTGCGACTGCACCCGCTGGGCGACGTCGAGCAGGGCGTCGTCCACGTGGTCGGCCCGCAGCTGGGGCTGACCCAGCCGGGCACCACCGTGGTCTGCGGCGACTCCCACACCTCCACGCACGGCGCGTTCGGCGCGCTGGCGTTCGGCATCGGCACCAGCCAGGTGGAGCACGTCCTGGCCACCCAGACGCTGCCGCTGGCCCGCCCGAAGACCATGGCCATCACGGTCGAGGGCGAACTGCCCGACGAGGTCACCGCGAAGGACCTGATCCTGGCGATCATCGCCCGGATCGGCACCGGCGGCGGCCAGGGCTACATCCTCGAATACCGCGGCTCCGCCATCGAGAAGCTCTCGATGGAGGCCCGGATGACCATCTGCAACATGTCGATCGAGGCCGGCGCCCGCGCGGGCATGATCGCCCCGGACGCCACCACCTTCGACTACCTGGAGGGCCGCGACCACGCCCCCGTGGGCGAGGACTGGGACGCCGCCGTCGCGTACTGGAAGACGCTGCGCTCCGACGACGACGCGGTGTTCGACGCCGAGGTCGTCATCGACGCCACCGAGCTCGCCCCGTTCGTCACCTGGGGCACCAACCCCGGCCAGGGCGCGCCCCTGTCGGCCAACGTCCCCGACCCGGCTTCGTACGAGGACGCCTCGGAGCGTTTCGCCGCCGAAAAGGCCCTGGAGTACATGGGGTTGACCGCCGGGCAGCCACTGCGCGAGATCAACGTCGACACCGTCTTCGTAGGTTCGTGCACCAACGGCCGCATCGAGGACCTGCGTAACGCGGCCTCGATCCTGGACGGCCGTAAAGTCGCCGACGGCGTAAGGATGCTGGTCGTCCCCGGCTCGGTCCGGGTCGCGCTCCAGGCCGTCTCCGAGGGCCTGGACAAGGTCTTCACCGAGGCCGGCGCCGAATGGCGGCACGCGGGTTGCTCGATGTGCCTCGGTATGAACCCCGACCAGCTGGCCCCCGGCGAGCGCTCCGCCTCCACCTCGAACCGCAACTTCGAGGGCCGGCAGGGCAAGGGCGGCCGCACCCACCTGGTCTCGCCCCAGGTCGCCGCCGCCACCGCGGTGCTGGGCCATCTGGCCTCGCCCGCCGACCTGTCCGACGCCCGTACCCCCGCCGGAGTCCGATAGCCATGGAAGCATTCACCAGCCACACCGGCCGGGTCGTCCCGCTGCGCCGCAGCAACGTCGACACCGACCAGATCATCCCCGCCCACTGGCTGAAGAAGGTCACCCGCGACGGGTTCGAGGACGGGCTCTTCGAAGCCTGGCGCAAGGACGAGAACTTCGTCCTCAACCGCCCCGAGCGCCAGGGCGCGTCGGTCCTCGTCGCCGGTCCCGACTTCGGTACGGGCTCCTCCCGCGAACACGCGGTCTGGGCCCTGCAGAACTTCGGTTTCAAGGCCGTCGTCTCCTCCCGCTTCGCCGACATCTTCCGCGGCAACTCGCTGAAGAACGGCCTGCTCACCGTGGTTCTGGAGCAGAAGGTCGTCGACGCCCTCTGGGAGCTGACGGAGGCCGACCCGACCGCCGAGGTGACCGTCGATCTGGAGGCCCGCCAGGTCCGCGCCGAGGGCATCGCCGCCGACTTCGAGCTCGACGAGAACGCCCGCTGGCGACTGCTCAACGGCCTCGACGACATCAGCCTCACCCTTCAGAACGAAGCGGACATCGCCGCGTACGAGGCGGCCAGGCCGGTCTTCAAGCCGCGTACCATTGCCGCCTGAGCAGCGCTTTTCCAGGACTGCGCCCCCTGCCTCCCGGCAGGGGGCGCAGTCGCTTGTTGAGACCCCGTCGGGCGACAACTCGCCCCAGATGGCACAATCGGTGCATGGAACGCGACAGCCAACTCAAGCTCTACGGCCAAGTCGCCGACCGATTGAAGGAAGCGCACGCGAAGGTGCGTGCACTGCAAGTCCCGGAGAGCGTACGGATGGCGCTGACCCGGAAGCTGCTGGTCGTCACGGCCGCGGCGAAGCACGATCTCCCGGACGCGGCAAGGCGTCTGGACCGGTTGATGAAGGACCTCGATGAGGGCCGATTCCCCGAAGGTGACTGACACGTGGAACTGCGCATCGGTCGACTTCGTTGCGGCACTAGGGTGATTAGCCCGTTTCGTGTTTGATTTGCGGTATATATCTGCCTAACGTGCGAAAAAGCTTGAACACTTTCGTTCTGGCAATGTCTCCGAAGGGGAAGACGTGAACAAGGCGCAGCTCGTAGAAGCGATTGCCGACAAGGTCGGCGGCCGTCAGCAGGCCGCAGACGCTGTCGACGCGGTACTCGACGCGATCGTCCGTGCCGTTGTCGCCGGGGACCGTGTCTCGGTCACCGGCTTCGGCTCGTTCGAGAAGGTCGACCGCCCCGCCCGGTACGCCCGCAACCCGCAGACGGGTGAGCGCGTCCGGGTCAAGAAGACCTCGGTGCCCCGCTTCCGCGCGGGTCAGGGCTTCAAGGACCTGGTGAGCGGCTCGAAGAAGCTCCCCAAGAACGACGTGGCCGTCAAGAAGGCCCCCAAGGGCAGCCTCTCGGGCGGATCTTCCGCCGCCCGTACGACGGTGAAGGCCGCCGCCGCCAAGAAGTCGGCGGCCAAGAAGGCCACCGCGAAGAAGACCACCGCCAAGAAGGCGACCCCGGCGAAGAAGACCACCGCCGCGGCCAAGAAGGTCACCGCGAAGAAGACCACCGCGACCGCCAAGAAGGCCTCCGCGGCCGCGAAGAAGGCGACCCCGGCGAAGAAGGCCGCGACGACCGCCAAGAAGGCCGTCGCCAGCAAGACCGCGCCCGCCAAGAAGACCACGGCGAAGAAGGCGCCCGCGAAGAAGACCACGGCGCGCAAGACCACGGCCAAGAAGGCCACCGCACGCAAGAAGTGAGACCGGGCACCCGCTCGCACCTCACAACGCGCCGGGCCGGGCTCCCCTCCGGGGGAGCCCGGCCCGCGGGCTGTCCGGGCCCCGTTCGGCCCAGGGCCTGTCCGACCGAACCACTTCTAGAACGTCTGCAGGGTCACCAGCGTGATCCGCAGCGCCGCCCCCTCGCCCTCGCCCTCGATCCGCACCCGCTGCCCCGGACGCAGCAGCAACAGGCCGCCCGCGTCGAAGGCCGGGGCGCCGAACTCCACCGGGGTGCCGTCGTCCAGCAGCACACTGCCGCTGCGGGTCTCGGGGTCGTACGTGTACGAGGTCGCCTGCATGGGCGGCAGCCTATCGGTCGGCCGCCGGGGCGGGCACGGCCGCGATCCGCGCCGTGTGCGGCCCCACCCCCAGGGCCAGGGCGACCCGCAGATCCTCGCCCGTATCCACGTCCCGGCGCACCGAGTCGACACCGGACAGCGCTATTTCCACCGCCCCCGACGCCAGGTGCCGTGACCCGGACGGGCCACCGAAAGCCGGACGGAATTCCGCACCGCTCGCGGCGGCCAGAAATGTCGTACCGATTCCCGCCGCGTCCCGGAGAAATGCGCTGGGAAAAGCGGAAGCAAAATCGAGCACCCGCGCCAATTCGTCGGTGCGCAGCGCGGGCAGATCCGCGTTGAGCGCGGCCACCGCGGCGGCGGGCCGCACGGCCCGCACCGAGCGGGCACCGTGCGCGAGCGCCGCGTTGAGCCCGGCCCCCGGAACGTCCGGCACGATCCGCGCCCCGAGCGCGGAAAGGGCCGCCGCGGCCACGGCGTCGTCCGTGACGACCACCACATCCCGCACCCGGGCACAGGCCAGCGCCGCCGCCACCGTGTCCTGGGCGAACGCCAGGGCCAGCAGGGGCCGCGCATCCTCGCCCGCCGCCCGCCCCAGGCGGCTCTTGGCCCGTGCGAGCGGCTTCAGTGGAACGACCAGGGACCAGGGCCCGGCCGGATCGGTGTTCGTGGCGATCTCCCCCTCCGTACGCATCAGCACTTATTCTCGCCTGCCGGTACGACAACCCGGAGGACCACTACGCAACGTGAGGCGTACGGTGTTCTCGACAGAGCAGGGGCCTGGGGCGAGACTTGACCGTCAGTAGCCAGCCAGCAGGTCAAAGTCCCTAAGGAAGGTGTCCGAGTGTCCCGCCGCAGAATCGGCTTTTGGTACCGCCTGGCGGCGGTTATCGCCAAGCCGCCATTGGTGGTTCTGTTCAAGCGCGACTGGCGGGGGATGGAACACATTCCGGCCGACGGCGGATTCATCACCGCCGTCAACCACAACTCCTATCTGGACCCGCTCTCCTACGGCCACTTCCAGTACAACACCGGGCGCGTGCCGCGGCTCCTGGCGAAGGCCGGCCTCTTCCGCACCCCGTTCGTCGGGATGATGCTGCGCGGCACCGGCCAGATCCCCGTCTACCGCGAGACCACCAACGCCCTGGACGCCTTCCGGGCCGCCGTGGAGGCCATCGAGCGCGGCGAGTGCGTCGCCTTCTACCCCGAGGGCACCCTCACCCGCGACCCCGACATGTGGCCGATGGCCGGCAAGACCGGGGCCGCCCGGGTCGCCCTGATGACCAAGGCCCCCGTCATCCCGGTCGCCCAGTGGGGCGCCAACCTCGCGATGCCGCCGTACGCCAAGGAGAACAAGTTCCGGCTGTTCCCCCGCAAGACGCTCCAGGTGCAGGCCGGACCGCCCGTCGACCTCAGCCGCTTCCACGGCCTGGAGCCCACCCCCGAGGTGCTGCGCGAGGCGACCGAGGTCATCATGGCGGCCATCACCCGCGAGCTGGAGGACCTGCGCGGCGAGAAGGCGCCCGCCGAGCTCTACGATCACCGCAAAGCCCGTGCTGAACAACGGCGCAGGGCCCAGGGAAAGGGACCCACGTGACGCACCCCGTAAAAGCAGCCGTCTTCGGAACCGGCTCATGGGGTACGGCCTTCGCCGTGATCCTCGCCGACGCGGGCTGCGAGGTCACCCTCTGGGGCCGCCGCGCCGAGGTCGCCGAGACCATCAACACCACCCGCACCAACCCGGACTACCTCCCGGGCATCACGCTCCCCGACACCATCCGCGCCACCACCGACGCCGCCGAGGCCCTGCGCGGTGCCGAGTTCGCGTTCCTCGTGGTGCCCTCGCAGACGCTGCGCGCCAACCTCGCCGACTGGGCCCCGCACCTGGGGCCGGACACCGTCCTGGTCTCCCTGATGAAGGGCGTCGAGCTGGGCACCGCCGAGCTGATGAGCGAGGTGATCGCGGACGTGACCAAGGTCTCCGCGGACCGCATCGCCGTCGTCTCCGGACCCAACCTGGCCAAGGAGATCGCCGAGCGCCGCCCCGCCGCGGCCGTCGTCGCCTGCGCCGACGAATCGGTCGCCCAGCGCCTCCAGGCCGCCTGCCACACCGCGTACTTCCGGCCGTACACCAACACCGACGTGGTCGGCTGCGAGCTCGGCGGCGCCGTGAAGAACGTCATCGGCCTCGCCGTCGGCATCGCGGACGGCATGGGCCTCGGCGACAACACCAAGGGCTCCCTCATCACCCGGGGCCTCGCCGAGACCACCCGTCTGGGCCTGGCCATGGGCGCGGACCCGTTGACGTTCTCCGGACTCGCGGGCCTGGGCGACCTGGTGGCGACCTGCTCCTCGCCGCTCTCGCGCAACCACACCTTCGGCACCAACCTCGGCCGCGGCATGACGCTCCAGGAGACGATCGCCGTCACCAAGCAGACCGCCGAGGGCGTCAAGTCCTGCGAATCGGTCCTCGACCTGGCCCGCAGGCACGGGGTCGACATGCCCATCACCGAGACCGTCGTCTCCATCGTCCACGAGGGCAAGTCCCCGGTCGTCGCGGTGAAGGAGCTGATGTCGCGGAGCGCCAAGGCCGAGCGACGCTGACGTCTCCCTTACCAGCAGGTACGCTCATCGCGATATGAGCAGCGAGAACCTCCCCCAGAGCCCTGAGCGCCGCGAGAGCCCTGAGCAGCAGCGCCGCAAGCCCCGTGTGGCGGTCGTGTTCGGCGGCCGCAGCTCCGAACACGGCATCTCGGTCGTCACGGCCGGCGCCGTCATGAAGGCCATCGACCGGACCAAGTACGACGTCCTGCCGATCGGCATCACGACGGACGGCCGCTGGGCGCTCACCGCGGACGAGCCCGAACGCATGGCCATCACCGACCGCAAGGTCCCCGATGTGGACCGGCTCGCCGAGTCCGCCGAAGGCAGCGTCACGCTCTCCGTCGACCCCGGCAGCCGCGAGGTCCTCTACAGCGAACCGGGCTCGGTGCCCAAGGCGCTGGGCGAGGTCGACGTCGTCTTCCCCGTGCTGCACGGCCCGTACGGCGAGGACGGCACCCTCCAGGGGCTCCTGGAACTCTCCGGTGTGCCCTACGTCGGCGCGGGCGTCCTCGCCTCCGCCGTCGGCCAGGACAAGGAGTACATGAAGCGGGTCTTCATCTCCTTCGGGCTGCCGGTCGGACCGTACGAGGTCGTCCGGCCCCGCGAGTGGGACAACGACCCGGCCGCCGCCCGCAAGCGGATCGTGGACTTCGCCGGCGAGCACGGCTGGCCGCTGTTCATCAAGCCCGCCCGCGGCGGCTCCTCGATGGGCATCACCAAGGTCGACGGCCTCGAAGGCCTCGACGAGGCGATCGAGGAGGCCCGTCGCCACGACCCGAAGTTCCTCGTCGAGTCGCTGCTGCGCGGCCGCGAGATCGAGTGCGGGGTGCTGGAGTTCGAGGACGGCCCGCGCGCCAGCGTGCCCGCCGAGATCCCGCCGGTCACCGCGCACGACTTCTACGACTTCGAGGCCAAGTACATCGACTCGGCCGCCGGTCTCGTGCCCGCGCCGCTCACCGAGGAGCAGACCGCCGAGGTGCGGAGGCTCGCCGTCGCCGCCTTCGACGCCGTCTCCTGCGAGGGCCTGGTGCGCGCCGACTTCTTCCTCACCGAGGACGGCGGCTTCGTCATCAACGAGATCAACACCCTGCCGGGCTTCACCCCGATCTCGATGTACCCGCGCATGTGGCAGGAGAGCGGCGTCGACTACCCGGAGCTGGTCGACCGGCTGATCCAGGCCGCGTTGAACCGCTCCACCGGACTGCGCTGACGCGGACCGCGCCGACGCCGACCGTGCCGACGCGAACGCCGGCGGGCCTCAGAACCGGTCCGGGACCGTCTTCGCGATGGGGCCGGCGAACGCGGCCAGCGGCGTGATGTCGTGGGCGTACGCCGAGGAGAGCGTGACCTCGACGTACGCCTTGCGGTACGTGGTGGTGAACCGCGGTCCGGAGTCCTCGGGCTCCTCCAGCATCCACTTCACCCCGTCCGCCTCGACGCCCTGTGACTGGGGGTCGTCCATCTTCGCGGGCCGGGGGACCCCGCAGCGCAGTACGATCGCCCCGTCCCCCCAGCCGGCGGTCAGCTCCGAAGCCGGGGAGGGGTCGCTGCGTTCCAGTTCGAGGACGGCCTTCGGCAGTTCCTCGTGCAGGGCCTCGCAGTACGCTGCGGCCTCCGGGGACGGTGTGGGAACCGTGATCGAGGGCTGCGCGTCGCTGAGGGAACAGCCCGCCGCGGCCAGCACGAGCACGGCAGCGGACGGACCGAGGAATATCGAGCGTGGGGAACGGCGGGCGGATGACGTCACCGGCCCAGCCTAGACGGGGGTCAGAGGTGGACGACCGGGCAGGTCAGGGTTCGTGTGATGCCGTCCACCTGCTGCACTTTGGCGACCACCATGCGGCCGAGTTCATCGACCGTGTCTGCCTGGGCCCGCACGATCACGTCGTACGGACCGGTGACGTCCTCTGCCTGGATGACTCCCGGAATCTTGGAGATGGTCTCGGCGACGATCGACGCCTTGCCCACCTCGGTCTGGATGAGGATGTACGCCTGTACCACGGAACCTCCAGGGCGGCCACGAGGATCATGTGGGGGAAAGGGACGCCACGTTATCGCGTTGCCGCGGGCCACGGGGAGACCTACGGGCCGGATGACGTCCACAGCGTGGCGTACAGAGCGCAGAAGTTGACGTATGTCTTGACGGTACCGACAGCACAGACGGCTCGCGACCGGGGGCCCGGACGGGTGTCCGGGGCGATAAAGGAGAGGTGAGACTCGGTGAAGGGAACCGTGGGCGAGTTGGGGGAGTTCGGGCTCATCAGAGAGCTCACGTCCCGGCTCACCACCACTCCGGCGGTACGGCTGGGGCCCGGCGACGACGCCGCGGTCGTGGCCGCCCCCGACCGCAGGGTCGTGGCCAGTACGGACATCCTGCTGGAAGGGCGGCACTTCCGCCGTGACTGGTCGACGGCGTACGACGTCGGCCGCAAGGCCGCCGCCCAGAACCTCGCCGACATCGCGGCGATGGGCGCCGTGCCCACCGCGCTGCTCCTCGGCCTCGTCGTCCCCGCCGACCTCCCCGTCACCTGGGCCGCCGAGCTGATGGACGGGCTGCGCGACGAGTGCCAGGTGGCGGGCGCGGCCGTGGTGGGCGGCGATGTGGTCGGCGGCGACACGATCACCGTCGCGATCACCGCGCTCGGCGACCTGCGCAACCACGAACCGGTCACCCGGGGCGGCGCCCGTCCCGGCGACGTCGTCGCGGTCACCGGCTGGCTCGGCTGGTCCGCCGCCGGATACGCCGTGCTCTCCCGCGGCTTCCGCTCGCCCCGCGCCTTTGTCGAGGCCCACCGCCGCCCGGAACCGCCGTACCACGCGGGCCCCGCGGCCGCCGGACTCGGCGCCACCGCGATGACCGACGTCAGCGACGGCCTCGTCGCCGACCTCGGCCACATCGCGGAGTCCAGCAAGGTCCGCATAGACCTGCGCTCCGGCCTCATCGACATCCCCTCGCAGATGTCCGACATCGGCCAGGCCGTCGGCGTCGACCCGCTCCAGTGGGTGCTGACCGGGGGAGAGGACCACGCGATCGTGGCGACCTTCCCGCCGGACGTGAAACTGCCCGCCCGCTGGAAGGTGATCGGCGAGGTCCTCAACCCGTCCGCCCTGCCCCAGGTCACCGTCGACGGCGCGCCCTGGACCAGCAAGGGCGGCTGGGACCACTTCGGCTCCATCGAGGACACCCACCAGCCCCGGTGACCGTTAGATTGCTGCGTATGCCCATACGTACCGCTGTCCCGCCCCGCGTGCTCACCGTCGCCGGATCCGACTCCGGCGGCGGTGCGGGGATCCAGGCCGATCTGAAGACGATGCTCGCTCTCGGCGTGCACGGCATGAGCGTCCTCACCGCCGTCACCGCACAGAACTCCCTCGGCGTCCAGGGCGCGTGGGAGCTTCCGGTGGACGCCGTACGCGCCCAGTACCGCAGCGTCGTCGACGACATCGGCGTCCAGGCCGTGAAGACCGGAATGCTCGCCTCGGCCGCCCTCGTGGAGACCGTCGCCGAACTCCTCACCGGAACCGACGCCCCCGTCGTCGTCGACCCGGTCGGCGTCTCCAAACACGGCGACGCGCTGCTCGCCGCCGAGGCCCTCGATTCCGTACGGACGAAGCTGCTGCCCGTCGCCACCGTCGCCACCCCGAACCTCGACGAAGTGGCCCAGCTCACCGGGGTCACGGTCGCCGACGAGAGCGGTATGCGACGGGCCGCCGAGGAGATCCTCGCCTTCGGACCGCGCTGGGTCGTCATCAAGGGCGGCCACCTGCCCGGCGAGGCGGTGGACCTGCTCACCGACGGGAGCGCGGAACACTGGCTGCGCGCCCCCCGGCACGACAACCGCCACACCCACGGCACCGGCTGCACGCTGGCCTCCGCCATCGCCTCCGGGCTCGCGCTCGGGAAGGACGTACCCACGGCGGTACAGGGCGCGAAGACGTACGTCACCGGCGCGATCGAGGCCGGCTTCCCGCTCGGCGGCGGCATCGGCCCGGTCGACCACGGCTGGCTGACCCGGGCAGCTGTCTGAGCACAGCAAAAAGCCGGTCCACCGAGGTGGACCGGCTTTTTGGGCAACCGGAAGGCTGCGCTACGACGGGGACGTCAGCGCGCGACCTTGCCGGCCTTGATGCACGAGGTGCAGACGTTGAGCCGCTTCGGCGTCCGACCGACCACGGCACGCACGCGCTGGATGTTGGGATTCCAGCGACGGGACGTACGGCGGTGCGAGTGCGAAATGTTGTTGCCGAAGCTCGGCCCCTTGCCGCAAACGTCGCAGTTGGCAGCCACGGGTCACTCCAAAGACTTCAGATGCACTTACAGTGAATTCCGGCGCGCCGGATTCATTTGACTGAAGTGGCGGTACCGGAGGAATGGCCCGACTCTCATCGGGCAACCGGAGCAGCATACAACGCCTGCTTCGGAGATACGAAACTACCACGGGTTGGCCCCCCGCCCTTCCCGCCCCCTGTCCGGGCCGGAACCCCGGCAAGCGGGCTAACCTGCGGTGCAGCCCGTTGCCACGGCCGATCGAGGAGGACCATCGGTGCCGCAGCTCCCCGACGATCTGGACGCCGTCGCGGTGCGCACGTGGTGCTCACTGGCCCTGGAGGCCCTGGGCCGGGAGCGCGCGGAGATCGACGCGATCAACGTCTACCCCATCGCCGACGGGGACACCGGCACCAACCTCTATCTGACCGTCGAGTCCGCCGCCGCGGCCGTCGAGGCGGTGTTCGCCGCACACGAGACCGGCGCCACCGCGCCCGCCACCGCCGACGCCGTACGCGCCATGGCGCACGGCGCCCTGATCGGCGCCCGCGGCAACTCCGGCACGATCCTGGCCCAGCTGCTGCGCGGCATGGCCGGAGTGCTGGCCGACGGCGGCGACGCGGCCCATCTGCGCCTCGCTCTCACGAGCGCCGCCGACGCCGCCCGGCAGGCCGTCGCCCACCCCGTCGAGGGCACCGTGCTCACCGTCGCGGCCAAGGCCGCCGAGGCCGCCCGGGGCGAGGACCCCGACCTGCGGGCCGTCGTGAACGCCGCGTACGAGGGGGCGCTCGCCGCCCTCGCCCGGACCCCGGAACAGCTCGCCGTCCTCGGCCGGGCGGGCGTCGTCGACGCCGGGGGGCGGGGGCTGGTCGCGGTCCTGGGCGCGCTGGTGGAGACCGTGACCGGACAGGCTCCGGTACGAGGGCCTCGTACCGGCCCCGGGAAGGCGCCCGTGCCGGTGGACGGCGGGTCCGTGGTGGGCCTTCCGGTGGGCGGCACGCCGGTCGAGGGCGTCACGGAAGGGGGCTTTCCGGCGGGAGGTGTTCCGGTGGGCGGCGTTTCGGCGGGCGGTCCGGCCGGGGGCGCTTCCGTGGGCGGGGCCCTGGTGGGCGAGGGCCCGCTCGACTGCCCCGAGGACGGGGGCGCCGGGCCCGCGTTCGAGGTGATCTACCTCCTGGAGGCCCGCGACGAGCAGGTGGCCCGGCTGCGCACCCGGCTCGACGCGCTGGGCGACTCCCTGGTCGTGGTGGGCGGCGACGGGCTCTGGCACGTCCACGTCCATGTCGACGACGCCGGGGCCGCCGTGGAGGCGGGCGTCGAGGCCGGCCGGCCGTACCGGATCCGGATCACCCACTTCGCCACCGAGAGCGGCCACGACCTCCGCGTCCAGGCCGAACCCGCCCAGCGCGCCGTCGTCGTCGTGGTCCCCGGGGACGGCCTGGCCGGGCTCTGCACCGAGGCGGGCGCCACCACCGTTATCGCCCGCCCCGGCGAACCGCCCGCCAGCGGCGAACTGGTCGACGCCATCCGCCGCGCGCACGCCCGCGAGGTGGTGCTGCTGCCCAACGACGCGGCCCTGCGCCACACCGCCGCTGCCGCCGCCGAACAGGCCAGGACCGAGGGGGTCAGGGTCGCGCTCGTGCCGACGCGCGCCGCCGTCCAGGGCATCGCCGCCCTCGCCGTCCACGAGCCGGACCGGGGCTTCGACGAGGACGTGGTCGCGATGACCGCCGCCGCCGGGGCCACCCGCTACGCCGAACTGGCCGTCGCGGAACGCCAGTCGTGGACCATGGCCGGGGTCTGCCAGGCCGGTGACATCCTCGGCCTGATCGACGGCGATGTGGCCGTGATCGGCGCGGACGTCCCGGCCACCGCCCGCACCGTGCTCGACCGGATGCTGGCCGCCGGCGGCGAACTGGTCACCCTCGTCCTCGGCGAGGACGTCCCCGACTCGCTGGCCGACGCGCTGGAGGAGCACGTACGCGAGGGCCACCTCGCCGTGGACACCGTGGTCTACCGGGGCGGGCACCAGCGCGCACCGCTGCTGATCGGCGTCGAGTAGCGGCCCCACCGCCGCGCCCGGCGGACAGCTGTCAGTGCCGTGGTGTGCAATGGATCGCGTGTCCTCGTTCGATGAACCTCTCAAGAAGCTGCTCGGCGGAGCCACCGCGAAGGTGATGGCCGAACACCTCGACCTGCACACGGTCGGTGATCTGCTGCACCACTACCCGCGGCGGTACGAGGAGCGCGGCAAGCTGACCGCGCTGGCCGACCTCCCGCTGGACGAGCACGTCACGGTGCTCGCCCAGGTCGCCGACGCCCGGATCCTGATGTTCAACAACGGCCGGGGCAAGCGCCTGGAAGTCACCCTGACCGACGGCAGCGGCCGCCTCCAGCTGGTCTTCTTCGGCCACGGCGTCCACAAGCCGCACAAGGAGCTGCTGCCCGGCCGCCAGGCGATGTTCGCGGGCAAGGTCTCCGTCTTCAACCGCAAGATGCAGCTCGCCCACCCCACGTACCAACTGCTCGACGCCTCCGACGCCGACGAGGCGACCGAGGCCGTGGACGCCTTCGCCGGACGGCTGCTGCCGATCTACCCCGCCTGCAAGCAGCTCGACTCCTGGCGGATCGCCAAGGCCGTCGACGCCGTCCTGCCCAGCGCGCGGGACGCGGTGGACCCGCTGCCCGCCTCGCTCCGGGAGGGCCGGGGCTTCACCCCGCTGCCCGAGGCCCTGCTGAAGGTGCACCGCCCGCAGACGAAGGCGGACATCGAGGACGCCAAGGCCCGGCTCAAGTGGGACGAGGCCTTCGTCCTCCAGGTCGCCCTGGCCCGCCGCCGGTACGCCGACACCCAGCTTCCCGCCGTCGCCCGCCGCCCCGTCGCGGACGGCCTGCTGGACGCGTTCGACGCCAAGCTGCCCTTCACCCTCACCGAGGGCCAGGAGAAGGTCAGCAAGGAGATCTTCGACGACCTCGCCACCGAGCACCCGATGCACCGCCTCCTTCAGGGCGAGGTCGGCTCCGGGAAGACCATGGTGGCGCTGCGCGCGATGCTCGCCGTGGTCGACGCGGGCGGCCAGGCCGCGATGCTCGCCCCCACCGAGGTCCTGGCCCAGCAGCACCACCGCTCGATCACTGAGATGATGGGCGAGCTGGCCGAGGGCGGCATACTGGGCGGCTCGGACCGGGGCACCAAGGTCGTCCTGCTCACCGGCTCCATGGGCATGGCCGCCCGCCGTCAGGCCCTGCTGGACCTGGTCACCGGCGAGGCCGGGATCGTCATCGGCACCCACGCCCTCATCGAGGACAAGGTGCAGTTCCACGACCTCGGACTCGTGGTCGTCGACGAGCAGCACCGCTTCGGCGTGGAACAGCGCGACGCCCTGCGGTCCAAGGGCAAGCAGCCGCCCCACCTCCTCGTCATGACCGCCACCCCCATTCCCCGTACGGTCGCGATGACGGTCTTCGGCGACCTGGAGACCTCCGTCCTGGACCAGCTCCCGGCCGGCCGCTCCCCGATCGCCAGCCACGTCGTCCCCGCCAAGGACAAGCCGCACTTCCTCGCGCGCGCCTGGGAGCGCGTCCGCGAGGAAGTGGAGAACGGCCACCAGGCGTACGTGGTCTGCCCCCGCATCGGCGACGACGCGGAGGAGGAGGGGAAGAAGGGCAAGGCCAAGAAGAAGGCCGCCGAGGAGGACCCGGAGAAGCGGCCGCCGCTCGCCGTCCTGGAGATCGCCGACGAGCTCCGCAAGGGCGCGCTGGCCGGACTGAGCGTCGAGGTGCTGCACGGCAGGATGCACCCCGACGAGAAGGACGACGTCATGCGCCGGTTCGCCGCCGGGGACGTCGACGTCCTGGTCGCCACCACCGTCATCGAGGTCGGCGTCAACGTCCCCAACGCCACCGCCATGGTGATCATGGACGCCGACCGCTTCGGCGTCTCCCAGCTCCACCAGCTCCGCGGCCGCGTCGGCCGAGGCTCCGCCCCCGGGCTCTGCCTGCTGGTCAGCGAGGCCCACGAGGCGAGCCCCGCCCGCGCCCGCCTCTCCGCCGTGGCCGCCACCCTCGACGGCTTCGAGCTCTCCCGCATCGACCTCGAACAGCGCCGCGAGGGCGATGTGCTGGGCCAGGCCCAGTCCGGGGTGCGCTCCTCGCTGCGGATGCTCACCGTCATCGACGACGAGGAGGTCATCGCCGCCGCCCGCGAGGAGGCCGTCGCGATCGTCGCCGCCGACCCGGAGCTGGAGCATCTGCCGGAGCTGCGCACGGTGCTGGCGGCCCTGCTCGACAAGGACCGCGAGGAGTACCTGGACAAGGGGTGAGCCCGGGGCCGTCCTGCTGGTGCGGGCCCCACGCCATATCGTGGACGCACGGCCCGCCTACAGCGTGAGCCTTCCGCTCGCCCCCGACCCCGAGGACCCCACACCCATGACCCGCGTGATCGCCGGCTCGGCCGGCGGACGCCGCCTGGCCGTACCGCCCGGCACCGGCACCCGCCCCACCTCCGACCGTGCGCGCGAGGGCCTCTTCTCCACCTGGCAGGCGCTGCTCGGCACCCTCGACGGCAGCCGCGTCGCCGATCTGTACGCCGGATCCGGCGCGGTCGGCCTCGAAGCGCTGTCCCGGGGCGCGGTCCACGCCCTGCTCGTCGAGGCCGACCCGAAGGCGGTCCGCACGGTCCGCGACAACGTCCGCACGCTCGGCCTCCCCGGCGCCGAGGTCCGGGCCGGCAAAGCCGAGCAGATCGTGACAGGACCGGCGCCCTCGGACCCGTACGACATCGTCTTCCTGGACCCGCCGTACGCCGTCACCGACGACGATCTTCGCGAGATCCTGCTCACACTCCGTGCTCAGGGGTGGCTCACGGCCGATGCGCTCGTCACGGTGGAACGCAGCACCCGGGGCGGAGAATTCGGCTGGCCCGCCGGATTCGAGCCACTGCGGTCCCGTCGCTACGGCGAGGGAACGCTTTGGTACGGTCGCGCCGCCGCTACGTGCGAAGACGCACGATGACCGGACCGGAGAGCGAGGGAATCACAGTGCGCCGCGCCGTCTGTCCGGGGTCGTTCGACCCCATCACCAACGGACATCTCGACATCATCGGACGAGCCTCGAAGCTGTACGACGTGGTGCACGTGGCGGTGATGATCAACCAGTCCAAGAAGGGGCTGTTCACCGTGGACGAGCGGATCGAGCTGATCCGCGAGGTCACCGCCGACTTCGGCAACGTCGAGGTGGAGTCCTTCCACGGCCTGCTGGTCGACTTCTGCAAGCAGCGGGAGATCCCGGCGATCGTGAAGGGCCTGCGAGCCGTCAGCGACTTCGACTACGAGCTGCAGATGGCCCAGATGAACAACGGCCTCTCGGGCGTCGAGACGCTCTTCGTGCCGACCAACCCGACGTACAGCTTCCTGTCGTCCTCGCTGGTCAAGGAGGTGGCGACCTGGGGCGGCGATGTCTCCCACCTGCTGCCGCCGAAGGTCCACGAGGCACTGGTGAAGCGCCTCGGCGAACGCTGAGAAGCTGACGGGTCGTCACCAGGTGTCGGGCGGCGGCCGACTGGCCTTACAGTCGTCCCGTCCGTCTCCAACAGAGCAGCAGCTTCAACAGAGCAGCAGAGAGTGGCGAGCACACGGTGGACGTGCAGAAGAAGCTCGACGAGATCGTCGAAGCGGTCGGGAGCGCCCGATCCATGCCCATGTCGGCCTCGTGCGTGGTCAACCGCGCCGAGCTGCTCGCCATGCTCGAAGAGGTGCGCCAGGCGCTGCCCGGCTCCCTCGCCCAGGCCCAGGAGCTGATCGGCGGCCATGAGCAGCTCGCCGAGCAGGCCCGGCAGGAGGCCGAGCGGATCATCGAGTCCGCCCACGCCCAACGCTCCTCGCTGATCTCCGAGACCGAGATCGCCCGCCAGTCGCAGAGCGAGGCCGACCGGATCCTGTCCGAGGCCCGCCGCGAGGCCGAGGAGGTCCGGGCCGAGGCCGACGACTACGTCGACAGCAAGCTCGCCAACTTCGAGGTCGTCCTCACCAAGACCATCGGCTCCGTGGACCGGGGCCGCGAGAAGCTCCTCGGCCGTGGCCAGGGCCTGGACGAGCAGGGCTATCAGGACCCCGACTTCGCCGAGGCCCCCGAGCGCAGCGCCGACCCGGAGACCCTGCGGCAGCGGGCCGACGCCTATGTCGACGCCAAGTTCGGCGCCTTCGAGGCCGTCCTCGCCAAGACCCTGGAAGCGGTCGGCCGGGGCCGGCAGAAGCTGCACGGTCGGGTCGCCAGCGACGACCTCGGCGCGCACATGGCCGCCCAGGACGCCGCGGGCGGCCAGGGGCACACCAGCGACGCCGACTATCTGGCCGGCCTCGCCGAGCTCGCCCCGGAACCGCAGGCGCCCCAGCAGCCCCAGCAGCCGCAGTACCCCGCGCAGCCGCAGGGCGAGCCGAGCTACGCGCAGGCGTCGTACGGCTACCAGGAGCAGCCGGTCCAGCAGGGCGTGCAGGACGCCTACGGCTACCAGCAGCAGCCCGACCCGTACGCCGCCTACCAGCAGCAGGGCGGCTACGACCCGAACGGCTACCCGCCCCAGCCGGACTACGGCTGGCAGCAGCACCCCCAGCAGCAGCCCCAGGCGCCCGACCAGCAGGGCGGCGGCGCGCTGGACGAGACCAGCCTCTTCGACACCAGCATGATCGACCTGGAACAGCTGCGCCGGTACGAGCAGGGCCGCTGATCCCGGGGCGGACCGACCCGATTGGGTGCTGAGCGGTCCGTCCAGTATCCTGAATCCTCGGTCGCACATAGGTCCGCGATCTCGGCTGCCCGTTTCGTCTACGAATCGGGACGATTTGACTCCGGACCGTAGACGGCCCTTCCCCTCAGCAGCAAGCACGACACCCATGATTCGAAAGCAGGAAACGCCCTGAACGGCCACCTCGACCACCGCAACCCTCTCGTGTTCGATACGCGCGAGCTGGGTCGGCGTCCCGGTGCCCTGAAGCGGCTGTCCCGCTCGGTGGACGCACCCGGTTCACCGGTTCTCGGTATCGACGGCGTCATCGGTGTGCCGGAAGGCGCGCCCCTGGAGCTGGACCTCCGACTCGAATCGGTCATGGAAGGGGTGCTTGTCACAGGCACCGCCCGTGCGAGCGCCGAGGGGGAGTGCGTAAGGTGTCTGGAGCCGCTGACCGTAGAGGTCGACGCGGATTTCCAGGAGATGTTCTCGTACCCTGACGCCGATGACCGGGGCCGCCCTGCGGACCCGGCCGACGACGCCGAGGACGACGAGGACAGGTTCTTCCTCGAGGACGGCTTGTTCGACCTCGAGCCAATGCTGCGTGACGCGGTAGTGCTCGCACTGCCCATGCAGCCGGTGTGCAAGGAGACCTGCGCCGGTCTGTGTTCCGAATGCGGAATCAGGCTGGACGAGAATCCGGACCATCACCACGATGCCCTCGACATTCGTTGGGCGGCACTGCAAGGACTCGCCGAGACCGTTCAGGACGGCGAGAAGGACAACATGGGCGGCGCCGAACCGGGCGTCGACGAGAAGCAGGAGAAGTAGCCGTGGCTGTTCCGAAGCGGAAGATGTCGCGCAGCAACACGCGCCACCGCCGGTCGCAGTGGAAGGCTGCGGTCCCCACCCTGGTTTCGTGCGAGCGTTGCCAGGAGCCCAAGCTCCAGCACATTGCGTGCCCGAGCTGCGGCACCTACAACAAGCGCCAGGTCCTCGAGGTCTGAGCGGCTGGTGAGAGGCCCGATGTCTGAGTTGTCCAACGCCAAGAAGCAGGCAGACAACGTCAACACAGCCTCGTCCCACACGCTTCTGGAAGGGCGGCTCGGGTATCACCTCGAGTCCGCCCTTCTGGTGCGTGCGCTGACCCACCGTTCGTACGCATACGAGAACGGCGGCCTGCCCACCAACGAGCGGCTCGAATTCCTCGGGGATTCGGTGCTCGGCCTGGTGGTCACGGACACGCTGTACCGCACCCACCCCGACCTGCCCGAAGGCCAGCTGGCCAAGTTGCGGGCCGCGGTGGTCAACTCGCGTGCACTTGCGGAAGTGGGCCGCGGCCTCGAACTCGGCTCCTTCATCCGGCTCGGCCGCGGTGAAGAGGGCACGGGGGGCCGGGACAAGGCTTCCATCCTCGCCGACACACTGGAAGCAGTGATCGGCGCGGTCTATCTCGACCAGGGCCTCGGCGCGGCCTCGGAGCTGGTCCACCGGCTCTTCGACCCGCTGATCGACAGGTCCTCGAACCTCGGCGCCGGCCTGGACTGGAAGACCAGCCTCCAGGAGCTCACCGCGAGCGAGAGCCTCGGAGTCCCCGAGTACCTCGTCACGGAGACCGGTCCGGATCACGAGAAGACCTTCACTGCTGCCGCTCGCGTCGGTGGTGTCTCGTACGGCACCGGCACCGGCCGTAGCAAGAAGGAAGCGGAGCAGCAGGCGGCCGAGTCCGCCTGGCGCGAGATCAGCGCCGCCGCAGAGGCACGGCAGGCCGCGGAGAAGTCCGCGGCCGACGGAGGGGCCGCCGACACCCCTGCCGATCCGTCGCCGAACACGGACGCCGCTCCGGCCTGAAGCACAACGGGAGCCCCTCGGTGCCATGCGCACCGGGGGGTTTTCCCTGTCCCGGGGGGCGGTATCCGCGGTTCTCGCGGAGCCCGCCCCCGTACTACCGTCGTGTCTGGAGTGGTGCACCGTGCCCGAGCTGCCCGAGGTCGAAGTCGTCCGCCGGGGCCTGGAGCGCTGGGTCAGTGGCCGTACCGTCACCGAGGTCGAGGTCCTGCACCCGCGCTCGGTCCGCCGGCACCTCGCGGGCGGCGTCGACTTCGCCGCTCGGCTGCGCGGGGTCCGCTTCGGGGCGGCGATGCGCCGCGGCAAGTACCTCTGGGTGCCGATCGAGGAGGCATCCTCCTCGCTGCTGGGCCATCTCGGCATGAGCGGACAGCTGCTGGTGCAGCCCGCCGACGCCCCCGACGAGAAGCACCTGCGGATCCGGATGCGGTTCGACGACGCGCTCGGCACCGAGCTGCGCTTCGTCGACCAGCGCACCTTCGGCGGGCTCTCGCTGCACGACAACACCCCCGACGGCCTGCCGGACACCATCGCGCACATCGCCCGGGACCCGCTCGACCCGCTCTTCGACGACGCCGCGTTCCACACCGCGCTGCGCCTGCGCCGTACGACGGTCAAGCGCGCCCTGCTCGACCAGTCGCTGATCAGCGGCGTCGGCAACATCTACGCGGACGAGGCGCTCTGGCGCGCCAAGCTGCACTACGACCGGCCCACCGCGACCCTGACCCGCCCCAAGTCCGCCGAACTGCTCGGCCACGCCCGTGACGTCATGAACGCGGCGCTCGCCCAGGGCGGCACCAGCTTCGACAGTCTGTACGTCAACGTGAACGGCGAGTCCGGCTACTTCGACAGGTCGCTCGACGCGTACGGCCGGGAGGGCGAGCCCTGCCACCGGTGCTCCACCCCGATGCGCCGCCGCGCCTGGATGAACCGCTCCAGCTACTACTGCCCGCGCTGTCAGCGGCCGCCGCGCGCCTCGTCGTAACGCGCACGGGCGGAGAGCACATCGTCCATCCGCCCCTCCACGAGGTGGATCAGCCCGAGGAGCTTCTCCGTGACCTCGCGGCCGAACGGGGTGAGCTCGTAGTCCACCCGAGGCGGATTGACCGGCTGGGCCTCCCGCAGGACGAGCCCGTCGCGCTCCAGCGCGTGCAGGGTCTGGGAGAGCATCTTCTCGCTGACCCCGTCGACCCGGCGGCGCAGCTCGTTGAACCGGAGGCTCTCCTCGTACAGCGCGCCGAGCGTCAGGCCGCCCCAGCGGCCGGTGACATGCTCCAGCGTCGAGCGCGAGGGGCACTCCCGGGAGAAGACGTCGAACGCGAGGCGGTCCGTATCGCTGGCCATACCAAAAGCTTACTCCCGCACAGTGCTCACCCCGAGGGAGCGCTGTACGGGAGTAAGTGGATTCAGGTAGGCCCGGGGGCGGGGTCAGAAGCCGAAGTTCTGGACCCACCACGGGCCGCCGGAGCCCTCGTGGACGCCGATGCCGATGGTCTTGTAGTCGCAGTTGAGAATGTTCTCGCGGTGGCCGTCGCTGTTCATCCAGGCCTCCATCACGGCCTGGGCGTCCGCCTGGCCGCGGGCGATGTTCTCCGCGCCGAGTCCCTGCACACCGGCCTGGGCGGCCCGGTCCCAGGGGGTGTCGCCGTCCGGGTCCGTGTGGTCGAAGAAGCCCCGGGCCGCCATGTCCTCGCTGAAGTTCTGCGCGAGCGAGGTCAGCGGAGCGCTGGTGGACAGCGGGGAGCAGCCGACCTTCGCGCGCTCCTGGTTCACCAGCGCCAGCACCTCGGTGCGTGCGGAGGCGTCGGTGGGGGAAGGGCTCGGCTTCTTGCTGGGCGGCGGGGCGACGGAGGTCTTCGGCGGGGCCGGGGTCCTGCTCGCCGGGGCGGTGCTCTTCTCCGGGGTCGAGGTGGGCGCCTTCGACTTCTCGGACGGGGTGGCGGCCGGCTTCTTCGACTTCTTCGCCTTCTCCGAGGCGGAGGGCGCGGCCGGCTTCGACGGCGTCTTCGAGGGGGAGTCCGAGGCCGAGGGCGTCTTGGACGGCGACGTGCTCGGCGCCTCCGGGCGCTCGCTGCCCCGGCTGGCGGGGGAGGAGGAGGACCGGTCGGCCGGCGCGGTGGAGCTGCCGCCCTGCGTCAGCAGGTCCGGAGCGCCGCCGGTGCGTACCTGGTCGGCGGCGGTGGTGTTGCCGGAGGTGTAGGTGTCGCCGCCGGGCAGCAGGCCGGAGGCGACGGCGACCGCGCCGACGGCCACGGCCGCCGAGACGCCGAGGAGCCCGGTGCGGATGGGCACGGCGGACTTCTTCCGGCGCGTGCCCCGGCGCCGGGAAGCGGCCCCGGCCGCGGGTTCTTCAGCGGCGGGGCCTGCGGCGGATCGTCGATGGCGTCCCATGCGCTGTGCCTTCCTGATGCTCCGGACGCCGTTGCGACGTCACTCGACTGCCCCGTTGCCGCCTCGTTGATCGAATTCGGTCGCACGCGGAGCGAATGCCGCTTGATCGACTTTCCGTCGACTCGCGTCCGATACTCACCCGATCGAGTGAGGCTGTTGCGACGGGACTGTAGCCCATGGGCGAAAGGGGGCGGCGTGCTTCGAGAGCAATTGGCCGGTTAGCGTTCGGGCATGAACGAAGAAGCGCGCCTCGTCGTATGGGTACGCGGCCGAGTACAGCAAGTAGGCTTCCGCTGGTTCACCAGGGCAAATGCTTTGGAGATCGGTGGCCTCATCGGGTTCGCCCTCAATCTCGACGACGGCAGAGTGCAGATCGTGGCCGAAGGGTCACGTGAGAATTGCCACCGTCTGCTGGACTGGCTGCGGTCCGACGACACTCCCGGGCGCGTGGACGGAGTCACTGAGATCTGGGACACCCCGCGCGGTGGATACGACGGATTCGCCATCCGCTGATCCCGCCCCGCGCGGCCCTTCGGATCCGCTCGGTGAACGCCGCGCCCCGAACGGTCACCGGAACGCCGGGCCCGGGCCCGGCACCCGAAATGACCTGCGACGGGACCCGGAGACGGCCGATGGTTGCCAGATGCGGAATGTCGTGCAAGGCTGCGGCATTGACGAAGATCCGCGCACCCCTCGGGGTCCCGCAGGAGAGTCGCGCCGCATGATCGTCCGGCCGCGCGCCCCCGGGACACCCGGGTACACAGGGTGTGATCGTGTTGACCGTCAAACTTTTTGGTGAGACGCTGAAAACCCCGCGCACCTTAGCTGTTCGGTAGAGCTGATTAGCAGCAGAACCGCAGTGGTGACAGAGCCCTGCCGAGCACCGCGGGTGCGATCCCCTGACGACCCACACCGCATCGGTCGGTCACTCATTGTGGAGGACCATCCATCATGGCAAAGGCGCTTCTCGGTTACGTCGGCGGTTCCGACCCGCGACTCCTCGCCGAGATGCGACGGCTCCAGCAGCGCGTCCAGGACCTGGAATCCGAGCTCACCCGGATCCAGGACGAGAACGACGCGCTCAACGCCGCCGCCCAGCACCAAGAGTCGCTGCTCGACAGCATCGACATCGACGTACCCCAGGGCGAGCCTGCGCTGACCTGACCACCATGGCCCTTCGGGCCGGTCGGGCCGGGCACGCTCAGTAGCCTCGGAACACCTCTGATTCGTTCTGCGCAACGGATCGCCGTCCCCGAACACCGGGGTCCCCGTAGCACCGGGGACGTCGTTGTCCGGTCGCTCTGCGATGCACCGCGCAGGACCGCAGCTGGATCCACCGTGTCGCCAGCAAGATTCACAGGGACGCTTCGGCGTCCCTTTTTCTTTGCCCGACCCCCACCCCGGACGTACCGGCCTTCGCTTACCGTCTGATGTGCCCTGCACCTTCATCAGCGAAACCGAGAGCGAAAGGTAGAGTCCGGCGGCGTGCACCTCAAGGCCCTGACCCTGCGTGGTTTCAAATCGTTCGCGTCCGCCACCACCCTGCGGTTCGAACCGGGGATCACCTGCGTCGTCGGACCCAATGGATCCGGAAAGTCCAATGTGGTGGACGCGCTCTCCTGGGTCATGGGGGAACAGGGCGCCAAATCGCTGCGCGGCGGCAAGATGGAAGACGTGATCTTCGCCGGGACGACCGGGCGGCCTCCGCTCGGCCGCGCCGAAGTGTCGCTGACCATCGACAATTCCGACGGCGCATTGCCCATCGAGTACGCCGAAGTGACGATCACTCGGATCATGTTCCGCAATGGCGGCAGCGAATACCAGATCAATGGCGACACCTGCCGGCTGCTCGACATCCAGGAACTCCTCTCCGACTCCGGCATCGGCCGCGAGATGCACGTCATCGTCGGCCAGGGCCAGTTGGACTCCGTGCTGCACGCCGACCCGATGGGCCGCCGGGCCTTCATCGAGGAGGCCGCGGGCGTCCTCAAGCACCGCAAGCGGAAAGAGAAGGCGCTGCGGAAGCTGGACGCGATGGGCGCCAACCTGGCCCGGGTCCAGGACCTCACCGACGAACTGCGCCGCCAGCTCAAACCGCTCGGGCGACAGGCCGCCGTCGCCCGCCGGGCCGCCGTCATCCAGGCCGACCTGCGCGACGCCCGGCTCCGGCTCCTCGCGGACGACCTGGTGACCCTGCGGGACGCGCTGCGCGACGAGATCGCCGACGAGGCGGAGCTGAAGAAGCGCAAGGACGCGGCCGAGGCCGAGCTGAGTGCGGCGCTCGCCCGGGAGGCCGAGCTGGAGGGCGAGGTGCGCCGCCTCGCGCCCCGGCTCCAGCGCGCCCAGCAGACCTGGTACGAGCTGTCGCAGCTGGCCGAGCGGGTCCGCGGCACGATCTCGCTGGCCGACGCCCGGGTCCGCAGCGCCTCCGAGGCGCCCGCCGAGGAGCGCCGGGGCCGCGACCCCGAGGACCTGGAGCGCGAGGCCGCCCGGATCCGCGAGCAGGAGGCGGAGCTGACGGCGGCCCTGGAGGCGGCCGAACACGCGCTGGAGGACACCGCCGCCCACCGCGCCGACCTGGAACGCGAGCTGGCCGCCGAGGAACGCCGGCTCAAGGACGCCGCCCGCGCCATCGCGGACCGGCGCGAGGGGCTGGCCCGGTTGAACGGCCAGGTCAACGCGGCCCGCAGCCGGGCCGGTTCGGCACAGGCCGAGATCGACCGGCTGGCCGCCGCCCGCGACGAGGCGCAGGAGCGCGCGGTGACCGCGCAGGAGGAGTACGAGCAGCTCAAGGCCGAGGTCGACGGTCTGGACGACGTCGACGAGGAGCTGGCCGCCCGCCACGAGGAGGCCAAGGAGGCCCTCGCCGAGGCCCGGTCCGCCCACAGCGCGGCCCGCGAGGAGGCCACGGCAGCCGAGCGCAGGCGGGCGGCGGTCGCCGCCCGGCACGAGGCGCTGGCCCTCGGGCTGCGCCGCAAGGACGGGACGGGCGTGCTGCTCGGCGCCCGGGACCGGCTGGCCGGGCTCCTCGGCCCGGCCGCCGAACTGCTGACCGTGGAGCCCGGGTACGAGATCCCGGTCGCGGCCGCCCTCGGCGCGGCGGCGGACGCGGTGGCCGTCACGGACCCGGCCACGGCCGCCGACGCGATCAGGCTGCTGCGCGAACGGGACGCGGGGCGCGCGGCGATGCTGCTGGGCGCGGTGGCGGCCGACGGCGCGGGGGCCCGGCCTCATCACGTACCGGAGCAGCCTGGGGAGCAGGCGCCGAAGGAGCCGCCTGCCGCGCTGCCCGGACAGGGAAACGCTCCTGGTGAGCCGGCGCCTGCCGGGCTGTCCGCGCAGGGCGGCGCCCACGGCGGTACGGAACCTGAGCCGGACGCGTACGGCGGCAGCCGCACCGGCATGGAACCCAAGTCGTCTGCGCAGGGCGGCGGCCTCGTCGGCACGGAACCCGAGCCGTCTGCTCAGGGCAGCGCCCACAGCGGCACGGAACCCGGGCCGCCCGCGCAGCACGGCGGCCCGGACGCCGTCGTCGCCCTCCCGGACGGCCGTGCCGAGACGGTCACCGCCCTCGCCGCGCCCGCCGTCGCCGACCTCGTGCGCGGGCCCGCCGCGCTGGTCGGGGCCGTACGCCGTCTCGTACCGGACATGGTGGTCGTCGGGACGCTGGAGGATGCCGAGGCGCTGGTGGCCGCGCACCCCGGGCTGACCGCGGTGACCGGTGAAGGGGACGTGCTCTCCGCCCACTTCGCGCACGGCGGGTCCGCCGGGGCGCCCAGCCTCCTGGAGGTGCAGGCCTCCGTCGACGAGGCCGCCGCCGAGCTGGCCGACCTCGCCGTACGGTGCGAGGAGCTCGCCGAGGCCCAGCGGCTGGCGGGGGAGCGGCGCACGGAGCGGACCGCGCTCGTCGAGGAGTTGGGGGAGCGCCGCAGGGCGGCCGAGCGGGAGAAGTCCGGCGTCGCCCAGCAGCTCGGGCGGCTCGCCGGGCAGGCCCGGGGCGCGGCGGGCGAGGCCGAGCGGATGACCGCGTCCGCCGCCCGCGCCCAGGAGGCCCTGGAACGGGCGACGGAGGAGGCCGAGGAGCTGGCGGAGCGGCTGCTGGTCGCCGAGGAGGCCCCGGCCGAGGAGGAGCCCGACACCTCGGTACGGGACCGGCTCGCCGCCGACGGGGCCAACGCCCGCCAGACCGAGATGGAGGCCCGGCTCCAGGCCCGTACGCACGAGGAGCGGGTCAAGGCGCTGGCCGGCCGCGCCGATTCGCTGGACCGGGCCGCCCGTGTCGAACGGGAGGCGCGCACCCGTGCCGAACAGCGCCGGGCCCGGCTGCGGTACGAGGCCGAGGTCGCCTCCGCCGTGGCCTCGGGCACCCGTCAGCTGCTGGCGCACGTCGAGGTGTCCCTCGTTCGGGCCGACCAGGAGCGGACGTCGGCCGAGGCGGCGAAGGGCGAGCGGGAGCGTGAGCTGGCCGTCGAGCGCGACCGGGGCCGGGCGCTCAAGGGCGAGCTCGACAAGCTCACCGACTCGGTCCACCGGGGCGAGGTGCTGGGCGCGGAGAAGCGGCTGCGGATCGAGCAGCTGGAGACGAAGGCCCTGGAGGAGCTGGGCGTGGAGCCCGCGGGGCTGGTCTCGGAGTACGGCCCCGACCAGCTCGTGCCGCCCTCGCCCGCCGCGGAGGGCGAGGAACTGCCGGAGGACCCGGAGCATCCGCGTAACCAGCCGAAGGCGTATCGGCGGCCCGAGCAGGAGAAGCGGCTGCGGGCGGCCGAACGGGCGTACCAGCAACTCGGGAAGGTGAATCCGCTCGCCCTTGAGGAGTTCTCGGCGCTGGAGGAACGGCACAAATTCCTGTCCGAGCAGCTTGAAGACCTGAAGAAGACCCGGGCCGATCTGCTCCAGGTGATCAAGGAGGTCGACGAGCGGGTCGAGCAGGTCTTCACGGAGGCCTACCGGGACACCGCCCGTGAGTTCGAGGGCGTCTTCTCGCGGCTCTTCCCCGGCGGCGAGGGGCGGCTCATCCTGACCGATCCGGACAACATGCTGGCCACCGGGGTGGACGTCGAGGCGCGTCCGCCGGGCAAGAAGGTGAAGCGGCTCTCCCTGCTGTCGGGCGGCGAGCGGTCCCTGACGGCCGTGGCGCTGCTGGTGTCGATCTTCAAGGCCCGGCCCAGTCCGTTCTACGTGATGGACGAGGTCGAGGCCGCGCTCGACGACACCAATCTGCAGCGGCTGATCCGGATCATGGAGGAGCTCCAGGAGAGCTCCCAGCTGATCGTGATCACGCACCAGAAGCGGACGATGGAGGTCGCCGACGCGCTGTACGGCGTGTCCATGCAGGGCGACGGGGTCTCGAAGGTCATCAGCCAGCGGCTGCGCTGACCCTTACCGGCACGCCCCCTTTACTGGCACGACCGAACCATCAGAGGTTCAATGCACCTTTTGTGCACTTCTGGGCAGACGGGGCTGGACCCGCTGTTTGACTTCGTTTCCTGAACGCATAACCTCTGCAAAGTTGATTTCGCCTTCAAGTGGTGGCGGGCCGGATGTTGTGCCCCACTGGGAAGGCTCACCCCCCACGTCTGACTTGCGGCCAGGCATCAGGAGTTCACGTGACCAGCACAGCGAACGGACCCGAGTCCGGGGCCCGAGCGGCCCATCCGGACCACCTCGGCCATGTCATCTTCATCACCGCGGCCGCGGCGATGGGCGGCTTCCTCTTCGGCTATGACAGCTCCGTCATCAACGGGGCGGTCGAGGCGATCCGCGACCGGTACGACATCGGCTCCGGAACCCTCGCCCAGGTCATCGCCATCGCGCTGATCGGCTGTGCGATCGGCGCCGCCACCGCCGGCCGGATCGCGGACCGGATCGGCCGCATCCGCTGCATGCAGATCGCCTCGGTGCTCTTCACGGCCAGCGCGATCGGCTCCGCGCTGCCGTTCGCCCTCTGGGACCTGGCGATGTGGCGCATCATCGGCGGCTTCGCCATCGGCATGGCCTCCGTGATCGGCCCGGCCTACATCGCCGAGGTCTCCCCGCCCGCCTACCGCGGCCGGCTCGGCTCCTTCCAGCAGGCCGCGATCGTCATCGGCATCGCCGTCTCCCAGCTGGTCAACTACGCCGTCCTCCAGATCGCCGACGGCGACCAGCGCGGCAAGATCCTGGGCCTGGAGGCCTGGCAGTGGATGCTCGGCGTGATGGTCGTCCCGGCCATCCTGTACGGGCTGCTCTCCTTCGCCATCCCCGAGTCCCCGCGCTTCCTCATCTCGGTCGGCCGGAAGGCCGAGGCCCGCAAGATCCTCGAAGAGGTCGAGGGCAACAAGATCGACCTCGACGCGCGGGTGGCCGAGATCGAGACCGCCATGCACCGCGAGCACAAGTCCTCCTTCAAGGACCTGCTCGGCAACCGCTTCTTCTTCCTGCCCATCGTCTGGGTCGGTATCGGCCTCTCGATGTTCCAGCAGCTCGTCGGCATCAACGTCGCGTTCTACTACTCGGCGACGCTGTGGCAGTCCGTCGGCGTCGACCCGACCGACTCGTTCTTCTACTCGTTCACCACCTCGATCATCAACATCATCGGCACGGTGATCGCGATGGTGCTGGTGGACCGGGTGGGCCGCAGGCCGCTCGCCCTCGTCGGCTCCGTCGGCATGGCGGTCGCGCTGGCCGTCGAGGCTTGGGCCTTCTCCGCCGACCTGGTCGACGGCAAGCTGCCCACCGCCGAGGGCGCCGTCGCCCTGATCGCCGCCCACACCTTCGTGCTCTTCTTCGCTCTGTCGTGGGGTGTCGTCGTCTGGGTCTTCCTGGGCGAGATGTTCCCGAACCGCCTGCGCGCCGCCGCCCTCGGTGTGGCCGTCTTCGCGCAGTGGATCGCCAACTGGGCGATCACCGCCAGCTTCCCGAG
This sequence comes from Streptomyces sp. SID14515, assembly GCF_010548505.1. Taxonomy (NCBI): domain Bacteria; kingdom Bacillati; phylum Actinomycetota; class Actinomycetes; order Kitasatosporales; family Streptomycetaceae; genus Streptomyces; species Streptomyces sp. SID14515. Next base: position 36,223 of record NZ_JAAGMH010000136.1, read on the forward strand.
CCTGGCCGACTGGAACCTCTCGGGGACGTACATCATCTACGCCTGCTTCGCCGTGCTCTCGATCCCCTTCGTGCTCAAGTTCGTGAAGGAGACCAAGGGCAAGACGCTGGAGGAGATGGGCTGACCCCCCCCCGCGCTGGAGGAGATGGGCCACCCCCCGCTGCCGCTCTCCTCTTCACCGGCGGCCCCGGCTCACCCTTGAGCCGGGGCCGCCGGCTTCTCCCGGCCCACCGCCTCGCAGAACAGCCGCAGGCTCCGCCACCCCTCCTCCACCGGCATCCCGCCGCACAGCGGATGCAGCACCAGCGAGTCCGCCCCCAGGCCCGACAGCTCGTCCGGCGTCACGATCCGGTACACCCCCTCCTCGCGCAGCTCCGCCACCGTCGTCGCCGCCGAGCGGACGGCCGAGCGGATGTCCTTGGACTGCCACGAGGCGTACGTCCGCGCCTCGTGCAGGAAGTGCTCGCCGTACTCCGCCCACGTACGGTCCGGGTCCTCGGACACATGCAGCAGCGGCGTCTCGGCCGCGGGCATCATGCAGAAGCCCTCCGTCCCGTGGACCGCGCGCTGCTCGTGGTAGTACGCCTCCAGCTCCGGCAGATGCGCGCTCGGGAACAGCGGCAGCCCCAGCCGGGCCGCCCGCCGCGCCGCGGCCCGCGAGCTGCCGCCGACCAGCAGCAACGGGTGCGGCCGCGTGTACGGACGCGGGGTGACGCGCACCGTACGCCCCCGGTACGGGAACGGCTCCCCGGTCCACGCGGTCAGCAGCGTCTCCAGCAGCTCGTCCTGGAGCCGGCCGCGCCGCCCCCACTCGACCCCGGCCCGCTCGTACTCCTCGGGGCGGTAGCCGATCCCCGCCACCGTCACCAGCCGGCCCGCGCTCAGCAGGTCCAGCACCGCGATGTCCTCCGCCAGCCGGAGCGGATCGTGCAGCGGCCCGATGATCGCCGAGACGGTCACCGCGATCCGGCGGGTGGCGCCGAAGACGGCTCCGGCGAAGGTGAACGGGGAGGGCAGCCAGGAGTTCGCCACCCCGTGGTGCTCCTCGGTCTGCACCGTGTCGACGCCGTGCTCGTCCGCGTACGCCGCCATCTCCAGGGCGGCGCGATAGCGGGCCGAGAGCGCTACGGGTTCGGCTGCCGGGTCGACGAGATTGAACCGGACCACTGTGAACGCCATCAGAGGCTCCCTTCACCGGGCGGGGCAGGCGGCCGCACCGTAGCTGACGAAGCGTCAGAAGTGTAGAGGCGTGCATGCGCATTGCCGCCAAAAAGGTGCATATGGATCGGCCGGATCGCCGGGGGTCAGCCGGGGCAGCGCCCGCGGCACGGCCGTGGCCGATACTGGACGGGTTATGGAACTCGTCGAAATCGTCATCCTCGCTGTAGTCATCGCCCTGGTCGCTGTCGGCCTGGTCGGCGGGCTCGTGGTCGGCAGCCGCAAGAAGAAGAAGCTGCCGCCCCCGCCGCCGAGCGCGCCGACCATCACCCCTCCCGCCGAGCCGCAGGTCGGCGAGGAGGCCGAGACGCCGCGCGACGAAGCGCGGCGCACCATCGACGAAGTCGGCCTCCCGGACGCCACCGCGCCCGTGGAGGAGGAGGCTCCGGTCGCCGAGGCCCCCGCGCTGGAGGTCCCCGAGCCCACCGCCGGCCGGCTCGTCCGTCTGCGGGCCCGGCTCGCCCGCTCGCAGAACTCGCTGGGCAAGGGGCTCCTCACCCTGCTCTCCCGCGACAACCTCGACGAGGACACCTGGGAGGAGATCGAGGACACCCTCCTCACCGCCGACGTCGGCGTCGCCCCCACCCAGGAACTGGTCGAGCGGCTCCGCGAGCGCGTCCGGGTGCTCGGCACCCGCACCCCCGAGGACCTGCGCACCCTGCTCCGTGAAGAGCTGATCACCCTGCTCGGCCCGGACTTCGACCGTGAGGTCAAGACCGAGGGCGGCGCCGATTCCCCGGGCGTCGTCATGGTCGTCGGCGTCAACGGCACCGGCAAGACCACCACCACCGGCAAGCTGGCCCGGGTGCTCGTCGCCGACGGCCGCAGCGTGGTGCTCGGCGCGGCCGACACCTTCCGCGCCGCCGCCGCCGACCAGCTCCAGACCTGGGGCGAGCGCGTCGGCGCCCGTACGGTCCGCGGGCCCGAGGGCGGCGACCCCGCGTCGATCGCCTACGACGCGGTCAAGGAAGGCATCGCCGAGGGCGCGGACGTCGTCCTCATCGACACCGCCGGCCGGCTGCACACCAAGACCGGCCTCATGGACGAGCTCGGCAAGGTCAAGCGCGTCGTGGAGAAGCACGGCCCGCTGGACGAGATCCTGCTCGTCCTCGACGCCACCACCGGGCAGAACGGCCTCGTCCAGGCCCGGGTGTTCGCGGAGGTCGTGGACATCACCGGCATCGTCCTCACCAAGCTCGACGGCACCGCCAAGGGCGGCATCGTCATCGCGGTCCAGCGCGAGCTGGGCGTACCGGTGAAGCTGATCGGCCTCGGTGAGGGGGCGGACGACCTCGCGCCGTTCGAGCCGGGCGCCTTCGTGGACGCCCTGATCGGCGACTGACCCCCTTCGCATCCGGTGCGGCGGACGGGCGGCGGGCTCCTCGCAGGAGCCGCCGCCCGTCCGCCGTTTCCGTGCCCGCTCGGCGCCCTACGAGCGGTGGCAGATGTACGCCAGCGTCCCCAGCAGCAGCCGCGCCTGCGGGGGAGCGGCCGCCGTGTCCAGCACGGGGGGCCGCAGCCAGCGGACCGGGCCGAGGCCGCCGAGGTCGGAGGGCGGGGCGGTGATGTACGCACCCGGGCCCAGGGCGCGCAGATCGAGGGCGGCGTCGTCCCAGCCCATCCGGTAGAGCAGCTCGGGCAGCTCGGCGGCGGCCCCGGGGGCGACGAGGAACTGCGCCCGCCCGGTCGGCGTCACCGCGACCGGCCCCGACGGCAGCCCCATCCGCTCCATCCGCACCAGCGCTCGCCGCCCGGCCTGCTCCGCCACCTCCAGGACGTCGAAGGAGCGGCCCACCGGCAGCAGCATCGCCGCTCCCGGCGTCTGAGCCCAGGCGTCCGACGCACGGTCCAGGCCGGTGCCCGCCGGGACCTCGCGGGCGAAGTCCAGTGGGTGGGCTCCCGGCGCCGGACAGGCCGCCTCGCCGCACGAGCAGGAGCCGGCCTCGGCCCGCGCCCCGGGCGTCACCGCCCAGCCCCACAGCCCTGTGTACTCGGCCACCGCCGTGCCCTCGGTGCCGCGGTGGCGTCGCCGCGCACCGGATCGCATCTCCCGGATGCCGCCGATCGTGAAGCCCATGCCCCCTCCAACGGGTCCGGCTCGTCGGTGGTTACGACCCGCTTCGCTCGGGTAACCCTCCGTCGCTGAAACTCGATCGAGTGGCGTGCGCGGTAGTGCGAAAGGGAGTGCGACACGGTGTGCGCGCCCCCGAGTGCTTCCGTCCGCTCGCCCTCGGTCCTGTTCGCTCAAGTCAAGCGCGCCCGGCGGTAGTCGGGTTCATTCGAAGGGGTGGCGAATGGTGGCGTTTCCTCAATTCCCCTCGCGGGAGGGGTGATCGTAGGATTACCGTCGGTACACGAACCCTGGGAGTATGTGCACCCACGGGTATGCCATGGGCAACCCGATTTCCAGTTCGATGACGTCGGTGAAGTCGAGATGTCGACGGGGGTCAACTCCCGGACGGACAGCACCGATGCACGGCATTCTGATAATGGTTCGCGCGATGAGGTTTCAGCGGGATGGGGGCGTTCCAGTGAGTGGCAGCGGCGCAGGCGACACGGATGCCGGAAAGCGTCCCAACGGACAGTTGGGGTCATGGTTCGTGCGCAGTGGCTGGTCCAAGGGCGAGCTGGCACGCCAGGTGAACCGGCGGGCGCGGCAGATGGGCGCCCACCACATCAGCACCGACACCTCCCGCGTACGGCGCTGGCTGGACGGCGAGCAGCCCCGCGAGCCGATCCCGCGCATCCTCTCCGAGCTGTTCTCGGAGCGCTTCGGCGCCGTCGTCGCCGTCGAGCAGCTCGGGCTGCGCACCGCCCACCAGTCACCCTCGGTGGCCGGGGTCGACCTGCCCTGGGCCGGACCCCAGACCGTCGCCCTGCTCAGCGAGTTCTCCCGCAGCGACCTGATGCTCGCCCGGCGCGGCTTCCTCGGCAGCTCGCTGGCGCTGGCCGCGGGGCCCGCCCTCATCGAGCCGATGCAGCGCTGGCTGGTGCCCGTCCCCGCCCAGGGCCCCGGCGAACCGGAGTCCCCGGCCGCCGCCCACCGCCCCTCCAAGCTCTCGCGGCCCGAGCTGGACCTGCTGGAGTCGACCACCGCGATGTTCCGGCAGTGGGACGCCCAGTGCGGCGGCGGACTGCGCCGCAAGGCCGTCGTCGGGCAGCTGCACGAGGTCACCGACCTGCTCCAGGAGCCCCAGCCCGGACCGACCGCCCAGCGGCTCTTCCGCTGCGCCGCCGAACTGGCCGAGCTGGCGGGCTGGATGAGCTACGACGTCGGCCTCCAGCCCACCGCCCAGAAGTACTTCGTGCTCGCCCTGCACGCCGCCAAGGAGGCCGGGGACAAGCCGCTCGGCAGCTACATCCTCTCCAGCATGAGCCGCCAGATGATCCACCTGGGCCGCCCCGACGACGCCCTGGAGCTGATCCACCTCGCGCAGTACGGCAGCCGCGACTGCGCCACCTCCCGTACGCAGGCCATGCTGTATGCGATGGAGGCCCGCGCCTACGCCAACATGGGCCAGCCCAGCAAGTGCAAGCGGGCCGTCCGGATGGCCGAGGACACCTTCCTGGACGCCGGTCTCGACGGTGAGCCCGAGCCCGACTGGATCCGCTTCTTCTCCGAGGCCGAGCTGAACGGCGAGAACGCCCACTCCTACCGCGACCTGGCCTATGTCGCCGGCCGCAGCCCCACCTACGCCTCGCTCGCTCAGCCCGTCATGGACAGGGCCGTCGAGCTGTTCGGCGAGGACGACGAGCACCAGCGCTCCTACGCGCTCAACCTCATCGGTATGGCCACCGTCCATCTCCTCCAGCGCGAGCCCGAGGAGTCCACCGTGCTCGCCACCCGCGCCCTGAAGATCGCCAAGAAGGTCCGCTCCGAGCGCGTGAACACCCGCCTGCGCAAGACCGTCGACACCGCTGCCAGGGACTTCGGCGATGTCGCCGACGTCGCCCGGCTCACCGAGCTGCTCCACGAACAGCTGCCGGAGACCGCCGAAGCGGTCTGACCGGCACCACCGGCCCCGGCCGCGGCGCCCCTTCCGTACAGCCCGACTCGGCTCCCCCATCGCCTGGTCACACGGAGGGCCGCCGTGGCCGGTTTCCTGTTTTCCGGCCCCTGGGCGTTTCAACCGCACCGTATGCGGCGTGCGCCGCAGGATAGGCAGGGCACCGGACGCGCCACCCCGGATTCATTCGGCCGTAACACGCGATCCCTCTTCGTCACGCTCGCGAAACATCGTGCGGCATCCCCGGAAACGGCGCTCGGCCAACCTCATGGCTCATAACCGGCCCGCACCTTTTCCCCAGTGGTCCCGCAGCATTCCCCCGCACGCCGCGGCCGCACCGACGACGAGGAGACGCCGATGCCCCCAGGCATCACGACGCTTGCCGCAGACGCCCCTGAGCTGTCTGCCGCCAACACCGGGTTCATGCTCATCTGCTCGGCCCTGGTGATGCTCATGACCCCCGGCCTGGCCTTCTTCTACGGAGGCATGGTCCGCGTCAAGAGCACCCTCAACATGCTGATGATGAGCTTCATCAGCCTCGGGATCGTCACGATCCTGTGGGTGCTCTACGGATTCAGCCTCGCCTTCGGCTCCGACATCGGGTCGGTCATCGGCTGGAGCGGCGACTACGTAGGCCTCAGCGGGATCGGCATCACCGAACTCTGGGACGGCACCACCATCCCGGTGTACGTCTTCGCCGCCTTCCAGCTGATGTTCGCGATCCTCACCCCGGCCCTGATCAGCGGTGCGCTCGCCGACCGCGTGAAGTTCACCGCCTGGGCGCTGTTCATCGTCCTGTGGGTCACCATCGTCTACTTCCCCGTCGCCCACTGGGTCTGGGGCTCCGGCGGCTGGCTCTTCGACATGGGCGTCATCGACTTCGCCGGCGGTACGGCCGTCCACATCAACGCCGGTGCCGCGGCCCTCGGCGTGATCTTCGTCATCGGCAAGCGCATCGGCTTCAAGAAGGACCCGATGCGGCCGCACAGCCTGCCGCTCGTCATGCTCGGCGCGGCCCTCCTGTGGTTCGGCTGGTTCGGCTTCAACGCCGGATCCTGGCTCGGCAACGACGACGGCGTCGGCGCGGTCATGTTCCTGAACACCCAGGTCGCCACCGCCGCCGCGGTCCTCGGCTGGCTCATCTACGAGAAGCTGCGGCACGGCTCCTTCACCACCCTCGGCGCCGCCTCCGGCGCGGTCTCCGGTCTGGTCGCCATCACCCCCGCGGGTGGTTCCGTCTCCCCGCTCGGCGCGATCGCGGTCGGCGCCATCGCCGGTGTCCTGTGCGCCATGGCGGTCGGCCTGAAGTACAAGTTCGGCTACGACGACTCCCTGGACGTCGTCGGCGTCCACCTCGTCGGCGGTGTCATCGGCTCCATCCTGGTCGGCTTCTTCGCCACCGGCGGTGTCCAGTCCGACGCCAAGGGCCTCTTCTACGGCGGCGGTGTCGACCAGCTCGGCAAGCAGGTCGTCGGCGTCGTCGCGGTCCTCGCGTACTCTCTGGTCGTCTCCGGCCTCATCGCCCTCCTGCTCCACAAGACCATCGGAATGCGGGTCTCCGAGGACGACGAGATCTCCGGCATCGACCAGGTCGAGCACGCCGAGACGGCCTACGACTTCAGCGGCGCCGGCGGCGGCACGGTCTCCCGCACCACCGCCCCCGCGACGGACCCGACGGCAGCACCGAAGGCAAAGAAGGTGGACGCATGAAGCTCATCACCGCGGTCGTGAAGCCCCACCGGCTGGACGAGATCAAGGAGGCCCTCCAGGCCTTCGGCGTCCAGGGGCTCACCGTCACCGAAGCCAGCGGTTACGGGCGGCAGCGCGGCCACACCGAGGTCTACCGGGGCGCCGAGTACACCGTCGACCTGGTCCCCAAGATCCGCATCGAGGTCCTCGTCGAGGACGAGGACGCCGAACAGCTCATCGAGGTCGTCGTCAAGGCCGCCCGCACCGGCAAGATCGGTGACGGCAAGGTCTGGAGCGTCCCGGTCGAGACCGCCGTCCGCGTTCGGACCGGCGAGCGCGGCCCGGACGCCCTCTGACCGACGGCCCGCAACGGAAGGCAGCTGGGTGACGAGTACCGAAGTGACCACCGAATCCGAAGGCTCGGGACCCAGCGGCTACGCGGCGGCCCGGCTGCGCCTCCTCCAGCAGGAGGCGCGGTCCGGGCCGCCGCGCCGTGCGGCCCTCGCCCGCCTCACCGACGACTGGCTCACCGGCCTGTTCACCGCCGCCGCGACCCGCGCCGGGGTGCGCGGCGCCGCCCTCGTCGCCGTCGGCGGCTACGGCCGCGGCGAGCTCTCCCCGCGCAGCGACCTCGATCTGCTCCTCCTGCACGACGGCAGCGCCGACGCGGCGGCCCTCGCCGCCCTCGCCGACGGCATCTGGTACCCCGTCTGGGACCTGGGGCTGGCCCTCGACCACTCCGTACGCACCCCGGGCGAGGCCCGGAGGACGGCGGGCGAGGACCTCAAGGTCCAGCTCGGCCTGCTGGACGCCCGCCCGGTCGCCGGCGACCTCGGCCTCGTCGCCTCCCTGCGCACCGCGATCCTCGCCGACTGGCGCAACCAGGCCCCCAAACGGCTCCCCGCCCTCCACGAGCTCTGCCAGGAACGCGCGGAACGGATGGGCGAGCTCCAGTTCCTCCTGGAACCCGACCTCAAGGAGGCCCGCGGCGGCCTCCGCGACGCCACCGCCCTGCGCGCGGTCGCCGCCTCCTGGGTCGCCGACGCACCCCGCGAAGGACTCGCCGAGGCCCGCCGCATCCTCCTCGACGCCCGCGACGCCCTCCACCTCACCACCGGGCGCGCCACCGACCGGCTCGCCCTCCAGGAACAGGACCAGGTCGCCGAGGCCCTCGGCCTGCTCGACGCCGACGTCCTGCTGCGCAAGGTCTACGAGGCCGCCCGCACCGTCTCGTACGCCACCGACGTCACCTGGCGCGAGGTCAACCGGGTCCTGCGCGCCCGCTCGGTCCGCCCGAAGCTCCGCGCCATGCTCAGCGGCGGCCTCGGCTCCAAGGCCGCCCCCGAACGCACCCCGCTCGCCGACGGCGTGGTCGACGCGGACGGCGAAGTGGTCCTCGCCCGCGCCGCCCGCCCCGAACGCGACCCGGTCCTCACCCTGCGCGCCGCCGCTGCCGCCGCCGAGGCCGGACTCCCGCTCTCCCGCCACCTCGTCCGCCACCTGGCCACCACCGCCCAGCCGCTGCCGGTCCCGTGGCCCCCCGAGGCCCGCGAGGAACTCGTCACGCTGCTCGGCGCGGGCGAGGCCACCGTCGGCATCTGGGAGGCACTCGAAGCGGAAGGGATCATCACCCGGCTGCTGCCCGACTGGGAACGCGTCCACTGCCGCCCCCAGCGCAACGCCGTCCACACCTGGACCGTCGACCGGCACCTGGTGGAGACCGCCGTCCGCGCCGCCTCCCTCACCCGCCGCGTCCACCGCCCCGACCTCCTCCTGGTCGCCGCTCTGCTCCACGACATCGGCAAGGGCTGGCCCGGCGACCACTCGGTGGCCGGCGAGGTCATCGCCCGGGACATGGCCACCCGGATCGGCTTCGACAAGCACGACGTGGGCGTCATCGCCACCCTCGTACGCCACCATCTGCTGCTCGTCGAGACCGCCACCCGGCGCGACCTCGACGACCCCGCCACCGTGCGGTCGGTGGCCGAAGCCGTCTCCAGCGCCTCCACCCTGGAGCTGCTGCACGCCCTCACCGAGGCCGACGCGCTCGCCACCGGGCCCGCCGCCTGGAGCTCCTGGCGCGCCTCTCTCGTCACCGACCTGGTCAAACGCGTCGCCGCCGTCCTCGCCGGCGAGCTCCCCGAGGAGCCGGAGGAGACCGCGCCCAGCGCCGAGCACGAACGCCTCACCATCGAGGCCCTGCGCACCGGCGAACCCGTCCTCGCCCTGCACACCCAGCCCGGGGAACCCGCCGAGGACGGCGAAGTGGAACCCGTCGGCGTCGAGCTCCTCATCGCCCTGCCCGACCGCCCCGGCGTGCTGCCCGCCGCGGCCGGCGTCCTCGCCCTGCACCGCCTCACCGTGCGCGCCGCCGACCTGCGCGCGGTGGAGCTGCCGAACGAGCTGGGGGAGCGGGCGGACCTGCTGCTGCTCAGCTGGCGGGTCGCCGCCGAGTACGGGTCCCTCCCGCAGGCCACCCGCCTGCGCGCCGACCTCGTACGCGCCCTCGACGGCTCCCTGGACATCCGGGCCCGGCTCGCCGAGCGCGAGGCCGCCTACCCGCGCCGGCGCGGCGTGAAGGCCCCGCCGCCCCGGGTCACCGTGGCCGCCGCGGGCTCCCGGCGCGCCACCGTCATCGAGGTCCGCGCCCAGGACGCCCCGGGCCTGCTGCACCGGATCGGCCGGGCCCTGGAACAGAGCGCGGTACGGGTGCGGAGCGCCCATGTCTCCACCCTCGGCGCCAACGCCGTGGACGCCTTCTACGTCACCGGGACCGACGGCGAACCGCTGTCCCCGGCCCGGGCCGCCGAGGTCGCCCGGGAGGTCGAGAAGGCCCTCGGCTGACCGCGTACGACACCACCGCACGGCCCTCGCTCGGCTTCGTATCCGGGCGAGGGCTTGGTGTTCTCCGGGGGACGGATACCCTGGAGGGCGACTGACCTGCCCCGCCCCCGACCCTGAGGACCGACGAGCGCCGTGTTCGATACTCTCTCCGACCGCCTTAGCGCGACTTTCAAGAACCTCAGGGGCAAGGGCCGCTTGTCCGAGGCGGACATCGACGCCACGGCACGCGAGATCCGTATCGCCCTGCTGGAAGCCGACGTCGCCCTGCCCGTGGTCCGGGCCTTCATCGCCAATGTGAAGGAGCGGGCGCGCGGCGTCGAGGTCTCCCAGGCGCTGAACCCCGCCCAGCAGGTCGTCAAGATCGTCAACGAGGAGCTCGTCTCCATCCTCGGCGGCGAGACCCGGCGGCTGCGGTTCGCCAAGACCGCGCCCACCGTGATCATGCTCGCCGGCCTCCAGGGCGCCGGTAAGACGACGCTCGCCGGAAAGCTCGGCCTCTGGCTCAAGGGCCAGGGCCACTCCCCGCTGCTCGTCGCCTGCGACCTCCAGCGCCCCAACGCCGTCAACCAGCTGAGCGTCGTCGCCGAGCGCGCCGGCGTCGCGGTGTACGCCCCCGAGCCGGGCAACGGCGTCGGCGACCCGGTCCAGGTCGCCAAGGACTCCATCGAGTTCGCCAAGGCCAAGGTCCACGACATCGTCATCGTCGACACCGCCGGACGCCTCGGCATCGACCAGGAGCTGATGCGGCAGGCCGCGGACATCCGCGACGCCGTCAGCCCCGACGAGATCCTCTTCGTCGTCGACGCGATGATCGGTCAGGACGCGGTCAACACCGCCGAGGCCTTCCGCGACGGCGTCGGCTTCGACGGCGTGGTGCTCTCCAAGCTCGACGGCGACGCCCGCGGTGGTGCGGCCCTGTCGATCGCCCATGTCACGGGCAAGCAGGTCATGTTCGCGTCGAACGGCGAGAAGCTGGAGGACTTCGACGCGTTCCACCCGGACCGGATGGCCTCCCGCATCCTCGACATGGGTGACCTGCTCACCCTGATCGAGCAGGCGGAGAAGACGTTCAGCCAGGAAGAGGCCGCCAAAATGGCCTCGAAGCTCCAGTCGAGCAAGGGTGGCAAGGACTTCACCCTCGACGACTTCCTGGCCCAGATGGAGCAGGTCCGCAAGATGGGCTCCATCTCCAAGCTGCTCGGCATGCTGCCCGGCATGGGGCAGATCAAGGACCAGATCAACAACATCGACGAGCGCGACATCGACCGCACCGCCGCGATCATCAAGTCGATGACTCCCAAGGAGCGCGCCGAGCCGACGATCATCAACGGCTCGCGCCGGGCCCGTATCGCCAAGGGTTCGGGCGTCGAGGTCTCCGCGGTCAAGAGCCTGGTGGAGCGCTTCTTCGAGGCCCGCAAGATGATGTCGAAGATGGCCCAGGGCGGCGGTATGCCCGGGATGCCGGGGATGCCCGGCATGGGTGGCGGCCCCGGCCGCCAGAAGAAGCAGGTCAAGCAGGCCAAGGGCAAGCGCAAGAGCGGCAACCCCATGAAGCGCAAGGCCGAGGAGGCCGCCGCCGCGGAGCGCCGCGAGCAGGCCGCCCAGGGCGGCGCGTTCGGTCTGCCCGCCCAGGAGGACAAGAACTTCGAGCTGCCGGACGAGTTCAAGAAGTTCATGTAAGCGGCACGGCATCAGTCATGCGTAAGGGGCGCCCTTGAGAGAGGGCGCCCCTTACGCATGTCCGGCGGACGTACTCGCTCAGGTCACGCAGACCAGATAGCGGAAGACGTTCGGCATCCACACCGTGCCGTCCTGCCGCCGATGCGGATGCAGGGCCTCCGCGACCTCCTTCTCCACCTGGGAGCGGTCCGTGGCCCGTACGGCGGCGTCGAAGAGCCCGGTCGACAGCAGCCCGCGCACCGCGCTGTTCACGTCCGCGTACCCGAACGGGCAGGACACCCGCCCCGAACCGTCCGGCTTCAGCCCGGCCCGCGCCGCCACGTCCTCCAGGTCGTCCCGGAGCGTGGGCCGCCACCTGCCGGGCTCCGTACGCGGCGGACGCCCGGACTCCGCCAGCCGCGCGGCCACCCGCAGCACCGCCGCCGTGGCGCAGCGCTCCGGCGGACCCCAGCCGGTCAGCACCACCGAGGCGCCCCGGACGGCCAGCGGCACCGCCGACCGCAGCGCGGGCACCAGCCCCTCGGAGTCCCCGGCCGCGCAGCCGATCGGCTCGAAGACCGTGATCAGGTTGTACGGAGCGCCGTCCGCGCCGGCGGGCGCGGACGGCCCGTCCTCCAGCAGCCGGGCCCGACGGTGGGCCGGGTGCGGGGAGTGCGCGGGCGCCTCGTTCCAGCCGGCCTCCGGCAACAGCCGCGCGCGGGCCAGCGCCAGGCGCTCCCGGTCGGAGTCCACACCCGTGACATGCGCACCCCGGGCCGCCGCGACGAGCATCGCGAGGCCCGAGCCGCAGCCGAGGGACAGCATCCGGGTGGCGGCCCCGACTTCCATCCGGTCGTACACCGCTTCGTACAGCGGCGCGAGCATGCGTTCCTGGATCTCGGCCCAGTCGCGTGCGCGGGTACCGGCGTCCGCCGGCGCGGAGGCGTCCGCGGCCGGCTGGTTCCGGACGAGCGTTGGTGTCATGGAAAGTGCCCCAATCCGCCAAGAGGTCGGTCGTGCCCGAGTGGACGTCCCCCGTGTGCGTATGTTCCGCACCCCCGTAGCCAGAGAACTGCGCATCCGCCGTTCCGTCCAGGGGTTGTGGGGCAGTGCTTGCGTGCACCGGTCGTGCGCCCCGTTCCGCGTCTGCTCTCCGACCAGTCTTACCCGACACCCCGCGCCGGGCACGTCGAGCGGCGGGGCGGGTAGTCTCTCGGGCGGATTCGTCAGGACCGCGGGCCGCCCGCGCACCTCACATCCGAAGCGCCCGGCGCACCGCACGCTGTGCACCACCTTGGTGCGAGCTGTGCGCCTTCTCCGCAGTTCTGCGTACCCGCCCTCGTCCGGACGCATCAACGGCAACTGACTGGTACGTGCAAATTATTTGGGATGCCCCGGAATAGGAACACCGGAGCACTCGGGCTCGTTGTCACGACGTGAGCACGACACCACCTGTACTTGCCGCAGAGCTGGCACAGGCGTGGGCCGACATTCAGCGGTACCACCCCGAGCTGCCCGATCTTGCCGCGCCCGAGTCCCTGATCGGAGAGTCCTCGTCCGCCTGTGGCGCCGAGCTCTCCTTCGAGCGACTGCTCCACGAGGCAGTCCACGGCATCGCCGCCGCGAGAGGAGTCCGAGACACCTCCCGCGCCGGCCGCTACCACAACCGACGTTTCCTCGCGATCGCCGAGGAGCTGGGCCTCGATCATGCCGAGGAACCCCACCCCAGCAGCGGATTCTCACTGGTCACGCTGAATCCGGAAGCCAAGCGCCGGTACCGTCCGACCACCGAACGGCTGCAGCGCGCCCTCAAGGCGCACACCGTCGCCACCGCCGCCGACACCAAGCGCTCCTTCCGCGGACCTGCCGCCCGGCACGGTTCCTCCGGAGGCGGTGTGCGGGTCAAGGCCGTCTGCGACTGCGGACGCAACGTCCGCGTCGTCCCGTCGGTCCTGGCGCAGGCGCCGATCGTCTGCGGCGGCTGCGGCAAGCCGTTCCGGATCCCGGAAGCGGCGGTCGCGGTGGGGTGAGCCGATGTGGTGTGGCACAATGGCTAGCTGTACTCGACAGTCGCACAGGACCCCTCTCTCCTCCGGCTGACGCGTCCATCGGGCACTCCGAGTACCGCAACCCCACGTGGCATCTAGTTGTGCCCAACCACGTCATAGACCAGGAGACACCACTTCCGTGGCAGTCAAGATCAAGCTGAAGCGTCTGGGCAAGATCCGTTCGCCTCACTACCGCATCGTCGTCGCCGACTCCCGTACCCGCCGTGACGGCCGGGCCATCGAGGAGATCGGCCTGTACCACCCGGTGCAGAACCCCTCGCGCATCGAGGTCAACTCGGAGCGCGCGCAGTACTGGCTGTCCGTCGGCGCCCAGCCGACCGAGCCGGTCCTCGCGATCCTGAAGCTCACCGGTGACTGGCAGGCCCACAAGGGCCTCCCGGCCCCCGCGCCGCTGCTGCAGCCGGAGCCCAAGGCTGACAAGCGCGCGCTGTTCGAGGCGCTGTCCTCGGACGGCGACGAGGCCAAGGGTGAGGCCATCACCCCCAAGGCCAAGAAGTCCGACAAGAAGGCGGACGAGGCGGCTGAGGCCCCCGCGTCCACCGAGTCGACCGAGGCCTGAGCATGCTCGAGGAGGCTCTCGAGCACCTCGTGAAGGGCATCGTCGACAACCCCGACGACGTGCAGGTTGCCGAGCGCACCCTGCGTCGCGGGCGCGTGCTGGAGGTCCGGGTCCACCCCGACGACCTCGGCAAGGTGATCGGCCGTAACGGCCGCACCGCTCGCGCTCTGCGTACGGTCGTGGGTGCCATCGGCGGCCGCGGTATCCGTGTCGACCTCGTCGATGTGGACCAGGTTCGCTGATCAGCGAGTTGAACACCGGCCAGGGCCGGGGAGGGCCTTCGGGCCGTCCCCGGCCTTTGTCGTCGGCCACCCGGACGTCTCCTCCTCCACGTCCGCACCCCATCAATCGGAGAACAGCGTGCAGTTGGTAGTCGCGCGGATCGGCCGCGCCCACGGCATCAAGGGCGAGGTCACCGTCGAGGTACGAACGGACGAGCCGGAGCTGCGGCTCGGACCCGGCGCCGTCCTGGCCACCGAACCGGCGGAGACGGGTCCGCTGACGATCGAGACCGGCCGGGTCCACAGCGGCCGGCTCCTGCTGCGCTTCGAGGGCGTACGCGACCGCTCCGGCGCCGAGGCCCTGCGCAACACCCTGCTGATCGCCGAGGTGGACCCGGAGGAGCTCCCCGAGGAAGAGGACGAGTTCTACGACCACCAGCTGATCGACCTCGACGTGGTGCTGGCCGACGGCACCGAGATCGGCCGGATCACCGAGATCTCCCACCTGCCCTCGCAGGACCTGTTCATCGTGGAGCGGCCCGACGGCAGCGAGGTGATGATCCCCTTCGTGGAGGAGATCGTCACCGAGATCGACCTGGAGGAGCAGCGCGCGGTCATTACCCCGCCGCCCGGCCTGATCGACGAGAGCGAGGCAGTGGTCGCCTCCTCCCGCGACGAGGAAGAGGCCCCGGAGGACGCGGAGGCCCCGGCGGACGCGGACGAGGCGCCGAAGGGCGACGCCTGATGCGGCTCGACGTCGTCACGATCTTCCCGGAGTACCTGGAACCGCTGAACGTCTCCCTGGTCGGCAAGGCCCGCGCCCGCGGCGTGCTGGACGTCCATGTCCATGACCTGCGGGAGTGGACGTACGACCGGCACAACACGGTCGACGACACCCCTTACGGCGGCGGCCCCGGCATGGTCATGAAGACCGAGCCCTGGGGCGAGGCGCTGGACGAGGCCCTGGCCGACGGCTACGAGGCCGGGGCGCACTCCCCGGTGCTCGTCGTGCCCACGCCCAGCGGTCGCCCGTTCACCCAGGAACTGGCCGTCGAACTCTCCGCCGCACCCTGGCTGGTCTTCACCCCGGCGCGGTACGAGGGCATCGACCGCCGGGTGATCGACGAGTACGCCACCCGGCTGCGGGTCGTCGAGGTCTCCATCGGGGATTACGTACTGGCCGGCGGGGAAGCGGCCGTCCTGGTGATCACGGAGGCCGTGGCCCGCCTGCTGCCCGGCGTCCTCGGCAACGCCGAGTCCCACCGGGACGACTCCTTCGCGCCCGGCGCGATGGCGAACCTCCTGGAGGGGCCCGTCTACACCAAGCCGCCCGAGTGGCGCGGCCGGTCCATCCCGGACGTGCTGCTCAGCGGCCACCACGGGAAGATCGCACGCTGGCGGCGGGACCAGGCCTTCGCCCGTACCGCCCTCAACCGGCCCGACCTGATCGAGCGGTGCGAGGCGAGCGCCTTCGACAAGAAGGACCGCGAGATCCTCTCCATCCTCGGCTTCGCGCCGGAGCCCGGCGGCCGATTTTGGCGCAGGCCCACCGCCGTGGAAGAATAGGCCGCTGCTGTACGTCCGGTGTGCGCCCCTGCCACAGGGGGAAAGACGCCCGCCCGACGCGATCAGCACTCCGAACTCTTCAACGACATTCCGTCGATGACCTGTGGCATCGGCGAAGAAAGCAGAAACCATGGCTTCCCTGCTCGATGGCGTCAACGCCGCCACCCTCCGTTCGGACGTCCCGGCGTTCCGCCCCGGTGACACCGTCAACGTCCACGTGCGCGTGATCGAGGGCAACCGCTCCCGTATCCAGCAGTTCAAGGGTGTTGTCATCCGCCGCCAGGGCTCGGGCGTCAGCGAGACCTTCACGGTCCGCAAGGTCTCCTTCAGCGTCGGCGTCGAGCGCACCTTCCCGGTGCACAGCCCGATCTTCGAGAAGATCGAGCTCGTCACCCGCGGTGACGTCCGTCGCGCCAAGCTGTACTTCCTCCGTGAGCTGCGCGGCAAGGCCGCGAAGATCAAGGAGAAGCGCGACAACTGAGCTGCTGCCCGCGTCCACAGGGCGGCCGGATAAGCTTCGGCCGCGATGGACACGCAAGCACAGCACTCGGAGCGCGACCGCTCCTCGGAACCCGACGCGGGGTCCGGGGAGAGGTCGCGCTTTTCGCGTACGCGGGACCGCGTCGCCTCCGTGCTGACCTGGCGGCGGGTGGTCACCGGGGCGGTCCTGGCCACCGTCGCCCTGCTGCTGTTCAGCTCCTACGTGGTCCAGCCTTTCCTGATTCCCAGCCGCTCGATGGAGCCCACGCTGCAGGTCGGGGACCGGGTCCTCGTCAACAAACTGGCGTACCGTTTCGGCGCCGAGCCCGAGCGCGGCGACGTGGTGGTCTTCGACGGCACCGGCTCGTTCGTACGGGAGGACCTCGACGCGAACCCGCTGACCGGGCTGGTGCGCGGAGCGGCGGCCTCCCTGGGGCTCGTGGAGCCCGCCGACACCGACTTCGTGAAGCGGGTGGTGGGCGTGGGCGGCGACCGTGTCGTCTGCTGCGACGCGCGGGGGAGGCTCGCGGTCAACGGCACAGCGGTGGACGAGCCGTATCTGTTCCCCGGTGACACCGCTTCCCGGGCGCCCTTCGACATCGTGGTGCCCGTCGGCGCCCTGTGGATGATGGGCGACCACCGCAGCCGCTCCAGCGACTCCCGGGACCGTCTCGGCTCGCCCGGCGGCGGGATGGTCCCCGTCGAGCGGGTGACCGGCCGGGTGGACTGGCTGGGCTGGCCGCCGGCCCGGATCGGCTCGTTGCAGGGGACCGGCGCCTTCGGCGGCGTACGGGCGCCCGGCGGGGCGCATGGGTAACCGCGGACGTCCGCGCGGCGCACCCGACCCCGACGCGTCCCTGCCGACCGGGACCAGGCCCACCGGGCCGCGCTCGCTGCCCACCCGGGCGGAGCGCCGCAAGCTCGCCAAGAAGGTCCGGCGCAAGCGCCGCAGGTCCGCGATGAGAGAGATACCCGTCCTCGTCGTCGTGGCGCTGCTGATCGCGCTCGTCCTGAAGACGTTCCTGGTCCAGGCGTTCGTCATCCCGTCCGGGTCGATGGAGCAGACCATCCGGATCGGCGACCGGGTGCTGGTGGACAAGCTGACCCCGTGGTTCGGATCGAAGCCGGAGCGCGGCGACGTCGTGGTGTTCAAGGACCCCGGCGGCTGGCTCCAGCAGGAGAACCCCGGACAGAAGAAGGACCCGCCGATCGGCGTCAAGCAGGCCACCGAACTGCTGACCTTCATCGGGCTGCTGCCGTCCGACGACGAGCAGGACCTGATCAAGCGGGTCATCGCGGTCGGCGGCGACACCGTGAAGTGCTGCGGCGAGGACGGCCGGATCACCGTCAACGGCGTACCGCTGGCCGAGACGTACCTCCACCCCGACGACCGGCCCTCGACCATCTCGTTCGAGGTGAAGGTCCCCAAGGGCCGGCTGTTCGTGATGGGCGACCACCGGTCGGACTCCGCCGACTCCCGCTTCCACCTCGACGAGCCCGACCGGGGCACGGTCTCCGAGGCGGAGGTCGTGGGGCGGGCCGTCGTGATCGCCTGGCCGTTCGGCCACTGGAGCACGCTGGAGGAGCGCGACGCCTTCACCGCGGTCCCGGACGCGCGTACATCGGAGGCAGCGGTTCCGGCACCGTCGAATAGTGTGGCACCTCCGGATCGCTATGGAATGGTCCGGCTCCCGACCCCTGCGGAACTCCCGCTCGTTATGGGAGTGGTGGGCCTGCACCGGATCGGGCGCGGGCCGTGGCACGTATTGAGGAGTGGATGTGGGGGATTTGGCGGTCGGCGCACGATCCGGACACGACGAACCCGAGGACCGGCCGGAGCGCGACGAGTCTCCCGCGGGCGGGGCGGCGGTCCCGCCGGAGGGTGACGGCGGCACCCCTGGCGACGACGGTGGCAGGCGTCCCAGGAAGCAGCGCTCCTTCTGGCTGGAGCTGCCGCTGCTCGTCGGCATCGCCCTGGTTCTGGCGCTGCTGATCAAGACGTTCCTGGTCCAGGCGTTCTCGATCCCCTCGGACTCCATGCAGAACACGCTGCAGCGGGGCGACCGGGTGCTGGTCGACAAGCTGACCCCGTGGTTCGGCTCGGAGCCGGAGCGCGGCGAGGTCGTGGTCTTCCACGACCCGGGCGGCTGGCTGGAGGACACCGCGACGCCGGAGCCCAACGCGGTGCAGAAGTTCCTGAGCTTCATCGGCCTGATGCCGTCCTCCGAGGAGAAGGACCTGATCAAGCGGGTCATCGCGGTCGGCGGCGACACCGTGGAGTGCAAGGAGAACGGGCCGGTCACGGTCAACGGGAAGAGCCTGGACGAGAAGTCGTTCATCTTCCCGGGGAACACCCCGTGCAACGACAAGCCCTTCGGCCCGATCAAGGTGCCGGACGGCCGGATCTTCGTCATGGGCGACCACCGGCAGAACTCCCTGGACTCGCGCTACCACCAGGAGCTCCCCGGCGAGGGCACGGTCTCCACGGACGAGGTCGTCGGCCGCGCCGTCGTCGTCGCCTGGCCGCTGGGCCGCTGGGCGACCCTGCCGGTCCCGGACACCTTCGACCAGCCCGGTCTGAACGCGGCCGCCGCGATGGCGCCGACGGCACTGGGCGTAGCCGGAGCGGTGCCCCTCGTGTTGTGGCGCCGCCGGAGGCTGACCGCCGGGCGTACCGCCGGGTAGGGTGCCGACTCGGATCAGCGATTGTCGATCTCCGACGGGGGAGCGCTGGGATGAGCGGTACAGGACGCAAGGACGACGGCCGCGGCCGGCTCGGCGCCATGATGTCGGGCTTGGCCGTGGCCGTCGGCTGTGTGCTCTTCCTCGGCGGTTTCGTCTGGGCGGCGGTGGTCTACCAGCCGTACACGATCCCGACCAACTCCATGGCCCCGACGGTGAACCCCGGCGACCGGGTGCTCGCCGAGCGGATAGACGGTGCCGACGTCCGGCGCGGTGACGTGGTGGTCTTCACCGACCAGGTCTGGGGCGCCACGGCGATGGTGAAGCGCGTCGTCGGGATCGGCGGCGACAAGGTGGCCTGCTGCGACAAGGAAGGGCGGCTCACCGTCAACGGAACCCCCGTCGACGAGCCGTACCTCACCCGGGGCCCGGCCGCCCCGGGCGAAGCGGCCCCCGCCTCGCCCCAGGACTTCTCCGCCACCGTGCCCAAGGGCCAGATCTTCCTGCTCGGCGACGAACGGGCCACCTCCCTGGACTCCCGGGTCCACCTGCAGGACGCCGGCGAGGGCTCCGTACCGCTCAGCGCCGTACAGGCCCGGGTGGACGCGGTGGCCTGGCCGATGAACGGCATGATCAGCCGGCCCTCCTCGTTCGCCGCACTGCCCGGCGGGGTGTCCGCCGCGGGGCCGCTGCCGCTCCAGCTGGGGGCGGTCCTGGTGGGTGTCGTCCTGATCCTCGGCGGCGCGGTGTACGGGCCCGTGGCGGCGCGCCTGGCCCGCCGGAGGACGGTCGCCGGAGGGGCCCGGTGACCTCGGAGGCCCGCAGGGTCGCCCGGGTGGTCCTCCTGGACCCCGACGACCGCGTTCTGCTGCTGCACGGTTACGAGCCGGACGACCCGGCCGACACCTGGTGGTTCACCCCGGGCGGCGGCCTGGAGGGCGATGAGACCCGGGAGCAGGCGGCTCGCCGTGAGCTCGCCGAGGAGACCGGGATCACGGACATCGAGCTGGGCCCGCTGCTCTGGACCCGGATCTGTTCCTTCCCGTTCGACGGGCGGCGCTGGGACCAGGACGAGTGGTACTACCTGGCCCGCACGACACGGACCGCCACCGCCCCGCAGGGCCTCACCGACCTGGAACTGCGCAGCGTCGCCGGTCTGAGGTGGTGGACTTCCGCCGAACTGCTCGCGACGCGTGAGACGGTGTACCCGACCAGACTCGCCGAGCTGCTGCGCACGCTTCTCGACGAGGGTCCCCCGCGTGATCCGTTGGTTCTGGCCCCCGAAATCGTCTAATCGTTCAGGGGTGCCGGAGGCTGACGCACAATGGGGGCACGCACGGCTGAAGGGGAAACATGCCATGAGCGCCGAGGACCTCGAGAAGTACGAGACCGAGATGGAGCTGAAGCTCTACCGGGAGTACCGCGATGTCGTCGGTCTGTTCAAATATGTGATCGAGACCGAACGGCGCTTCTACCTCACCAACGACTACGAGATGCAGGTGCACTCGGTCCAGGGTGAGGTTTTCTTCGAGGTGTCCATGGCGGACGCCTGGGTCTGGGACATGTACCGGCCCGCGAGGTTCGTCAAGCAGGTCCGCGTGCTGACCTTCAAGGACGTCAACATCGAAGAGCTCAACAAGAGCGATCTGGAACTTCCGGGAGGCTGACCCCGCGCGGCCCGCGGTGCGGGGCCGCCGATACGCGCGTTGCAGTGAGTGACCCGGTCACCCGTGTGGGTGGCCGGGTTTTCCACATCCGCGGAGTTGTCCACCAAGATCCACATCTTCGGGCGGGCCGGGTCACAGTCGGTGCCGGAGGTGGTGCCGATATGAACGCACGGGGGGCACTCGGGCGGTACGGCGAGGATCTGGCGGCACGGCTGCTGACCGAAGCCGGAATGGCGGTGGTCGAGCGCAACTGGCGCTGCCGCGCCGGAGAGATCGACATCGTGGCCAGGGACGGTGACGTCCTGGTCTTCTGCGAGGTGAAGACCCGCAGGTCAGACGCTTTCGAACACCCCATGGCCGCGGTCGGCCCGGTCAAGGCGGACCGGCTGCGACGGCTCGCCGAGATCTGGCTCGACCGGCACGGCGGGCCACCGTCCGGCGGCGTCCGTATCGACCTGATCGGGGTGATCGTGCCCCGGCGCGGGGCCCCGGTCACGGAGCACGCCCGGGGGGTGTCCTGATGGGCTTCGCACGAGCGTGCTCCGTGGCGCTGGTCGGCGTCGAGGGCGTGGTGGTGGAGGTCCAGGCGGACCTGGAGCCGGGGGTGGCGGCCTTCACCCTGGTCGGACTGCCGGACAAGAGCCTGGTGGAGAGCCGGGACCGGGTGCGGGCCGCGGTGGTCAATTCCGGGGCGGAGTGGCCGCAGAAGAAGCTCACGGTCGGGCTCTCCCCGGCCTCCGTGCCGAAGAGCGGTTCGGGCTTCGACCTCGCCGTCGCGAGCGCGGTCCTCGGAGCGGCGGAGCGGATCGACCCCGCCACGATCGCCGATGTGGTGATGATCGGCGAACTGGGTCTGGACGGCCGGGTGCGTCCGGTACGGGGCGTGCTGCCGGCCGTCCTCGCGGCGGCCGAAGCGGGATACGAGCAGGTCGTCGTCCCCGAGCAGTCGGCCGGGGAAGCGGCCCTGGTGCCGGGGGTCTCGGTCCTCGGGGTCCGGAGCCTGCGCCAGCTCATCGCGGTTCTGTGCGACGAACCGGTGCCCGAGGAGCCCGCCGACGACCAGGGGCGGCCCGACGCCATGCTGGCCGGGCTCATGATCCCCGGCACGGGCCTCGGCGCGGGGCTCGCCCCGGCCTCCGCGCGCGGTGACGGGCACCGGCCCGATCTGGCGGACGTCGCGGGGCAGCCGCGTCCGCGCCGGGCCCTGGAGGTGGCCGCGGCCGGAGGACACCATCTGCTGTTCTCGGGCCCGCCGGGCGCGGGCAAGACCATGCTGGCCGAGCGGCTGTCGGCGGTCCTGCCGCCGCTGACCCGGCAGGAATCCCTCGAAGTGACGGCGGTCCACTCCGTGGCGGGCATCCTCCCCCCGGGTGAACCGCTCGTCTCCCGGGCGCCCTACTGCGCCCCGCACCACTCGGCGACCATGCAGTCCCTGGTCGGCGGGGGCAACGGGATCCCGAGGCCCGGGGCGGTTTCCCTGGCGCATCGCGGGGTCCTGTTCCTCGACGAGGCCCCGGAGTTCTCGGGCAAGGCTCTCGACGCGTTGCGTCAGCCCCTGGAGTCCGGTCATGTGGTGGTCGCGCGGGCGGCGGGCGTGGTGCGGCTGCCCGCCCGGTTCCTGATGGTGCTGGCCGCCAATCCGTGCCCCTGCGGCCGGCACACGCTCACCGGCGCGGGCTGCGAGTGCCCGCCCTCGGTGGTCCGCCGCTACCAGGCGCGCCTGTCCGGGCCCCTGCTCGACCGGGTGGACCTGCGGGTCGAGGTGGAGCCGGTCGACCGCGCCGACCTCCTGGGGCAGGGCGGCCGGGGCGAGTCGACGGCCGTCGTCGCCGCACGGGTACGGGAGGCCAGGGCGCGGGCGGCCGAGCGGCTGGCCGGCACCCCGTGGACCACGAACAGCGAGGTGCCCGGCCATGAGCTGCGGACCCGGCTGCTCGCGGCTCCGGGAGCGCTGGCGGCGGCGGAGCGGGACCTGGAACGCGGCATCCTCACGGCCCGGGGCCTGGACCGGGTGCTGAGGGTGGCCTGGACCGTGGCGGACCTGCGCGGCGCGGACCGCCCGGACGACTCCGATGTGGCGGTCGCCCTGGAACTGCGGACGGGCATCCAGCGCGGGGTGCCGATGGGGGCGGGGGAGCGGTGAGCGGCGTGACGGGGGAACGATGGCACGGGCTGCCGGAGCGGGGCGGGGAACGCGGCGTGGGCCGGGAGCACGGGTTTGACCGGGAGCGCGGGGCGGACCTGGGGCGGGAGCATGAGTCGGGGAGCGGACCGGGACGGGAGAGTAGCGCGGAGGCGGACCGGGAATGCGGAGCGGAGCCGGCGAGGGGGCACCTGCCGGAGCCTGCCCGGGTGCGTGCGCCGGAGGTGGAGCGGGCGTGCCTGCCGGAGCCGCTGTGGGGGCACTCGCCGGAGCCCGACCGGGAGCGTGGTCGCCGTGGGCGTCCGGGCCGGGGGCGCGCGCCCGGCCCGGACGACGGGGACGGCGGCCGGGGCGAGGGCCGCGACCGGGGCGAGGGCCACGGCGGCGGCCGGGGCGAGGACCGGGAGCGGGAGCGGTTGGCCAGGGCTGCGTTGACCCGGGTGTTGGAGCCGGGGGACGAGCGGGCCGGGCGTTGGCTGCGGCGGACGGGTCCGGTCGAGCTGCTGCGGAGGCTCACCGTCGAGGACGGGTCCGCCGAGAGGCTGCCGGGGATGACCGCCCTACGGCTCGGCGGCTATCGGCTGCGTGCGGCCGCCGCGGAGCCGGAACGGGATCTGGCCGCGGTCGCCGAGGTGGGCGGGCGCTTCGTCTGCCCGGGGGACCGGGAGTGGCCGAGTCAGCTGGACGACCTGGGCGACGCGCGGCCCGTCGGACTCTGGGTGCGCGGGCGGCCCGACCTGCGGCTGTGGTCCCTGCGCTCGGTCGCGGTGGTCGGTGCGAGGGCCTGCACCCCGTACGGGGCGCATATGGCCGCGACCCTCGGCTCCGGGCTCGCGGAGCGCGGCTGGGTGGTGGTGTCGGGGGCGGCGTTCGGGGTGGACGGGGCCGCCCACCGCGGCGTGCTCGCGGCGGGCGGCGCGACGACGGCCGTGCTCGCCTGCGGTGTCGACGTGCCCTACCCGCGCGGGCACGCCGAGTTGCTCGGTCGGCTGGCCCAACAAGGGCTCGTCGTCGCCGAGTTGCCGCCGTCCTCGCATCCCACCCGCAGCAGATTCATCCTGCGTAACCGGGTCATCGCCGCGCTGACCAGGGGAACGGTCGTGGTCGAGGCCGAATACCGCAGCGGTTCGCTGGTCACCGCCCGCCAGGCGCAACGGCTCGGCCGCTTCGCGATGGGGGTGCCCGGACCCGCCACCAGCGGGTTGTCGGCAGGGGTCCACGAGCTGTTGCGCGGCGAGGGTGTGCTCGTCACCGATGCCGACGAAGTGGTCGAGCTGGTCGGGGACATCGGCGACCTCCCGCCGGTCCGACGCGGCCCGGTGCTGCCCAGGGACCACCTGGACGCGGCCACCGCGCGCGTCCTCGAAGCGCTCCCGTACCACGGTGTCAGCCACCCCCGTGACCTCGCCCGCGCTGCGGGGACGTCGGCCGACGAAACGCTCGGTCGACTGTACGAACTGCACTCACTGGGGTTCGTCGAACGCGAAGGCGACGGCTGGCGGTTGACGCTTCCTTCGGCACGCAACGACGACGCGCGGCGAGGCGGTTCTTGACCTGGAGCATTCGGGTGAAAAGGTAAGGCCGATGACCTCGCACGATCGATCGGTGACCTGTCCGGGACCCGCGCCCACTGCGTCGGCCCCGGCCCCCGGCGGGCGCGGGCAGCGCGAACGGCGACGCGCAATCACGCGGCATGGATCTCCCGTCCTGCGCGGACTGCGACGCCGCAGTCACGCTACGCTCACAAGGATTTCGCCCCAGACAAAAGTCCTCCAGCACTTCACGGCAGAACGGCTCAAGGCACCACATGCCCCAGCACACCTCCGGGTCTGACCGCGCGGCAGTACCACCGGTTGCGCGTGGCACTGTGCGCCCTCCCGCCCCCTCCTCCCTCGACGAGTTGTGGCGTTCCTACAAGACCACGGGCGACGAGCGGCTGCGAGAGCAGCTGATCCTGCACTACTCGCCGCTCGTGAAGTACGTCGCGGGCCGGGTGAGCGTGGGGCTGCCGTCCAACGTCGAGCAGGCCGACTTCGTCTCCTCCGGGGTCTTCGGGCTGATCGACGCCATCGAGAAGTTCGACATCGAACGGGCCATCAAGTTCGAGACGTACGCGATCACCCGGATCCGCGGCGCGATGATCGACGAACTCCGGGCGCTGGACTGGATCCCGCGGTCCGTCCGGCAGAAGGCGCGGAACGTGGAGCGCGCGTACGCCACGCTGGAGGCCCAGTTCCGGCGTACGCCGTCGGAGGCCGAGGTGGCTTCGGAGATGGGCATCGCTCTGGAGGAACTGCACGCTGTTTTCAGCCAGTTGTCGCTGGCGAACGTGGTCGCCCTGGAGGAGTTGCTGCACGTCGGCGGCGAGGGCGGCGACCGGCTGAGCCTGATGGACACCCTGGAGGACACCGCCGCCGACAATCCGGTGGAGGTCGCCGAGGACCGTGAGCTGAGAAGACTGCTCGCGCGGGCCATCAACACCCTCCCCGACCGCGAGAAGACCGTGGTGACCCTCTACTACTACGAGGGCCTCACCCTCGCGGAGATCGGCAACGTCCTCGGGGTGACCGAGAGCCGGGTCAGCCAGATCCACACCAAGTCCGTGCTGCAGCTCCGCGCGAAGCTCGCCGACGCGGGCCGCTGACGACCCCTTCCCGGCCCTCTCCGGCCCTCTCCGGCCATTCGGTCGGACGCCGCGCCCTTCCCCCGCACGTCTGCCGCCGTAGAGTGGACACGTGCCCAGGATTCGAGCGGCCTCCGTGGCCGAGCACCGGACCATGCAGCGCGGCGCCCTCCTGGACGCCGCGCGCTCCCTGCTGTCCGAGGGCGGTACGGAGGCGTTGACCTTCCCCGCACTCGCCGAGCGCACGGGCCTCGCCCGGTCCTCCGTGTACGAGTACTTCCGCTCCCGAGCCGCCGTGGTCGAGGAGCTGTGCGCCGTCGACTTCCCCGTCTGGGCGGCCGAGGTCGAGAACGCCATGCAGCGCGCCGAGACGCCCGAGGCGAAGATCGAGGCGTATGTGCGCCGGCAGCTCGACCTCGTCGGGGACCGCCGCCACCGCGCGGTCGTCGCGATCTCCGCGAGCGAGCTGGACGCGGGCGCCCGCGAGAAGATCCGGGCCGCGCACGGCGGGCTGATCGCCATGATCGTCGAGGCGCTGGGCGACCTCGGCAACGAGCAGCCGAGGCTGGCCGCCATGCTCCTGCAGGGTTCGGTCGACGCCGCCGTGCGCCGTATCGAACTGGGCGTCGCGGAGGAGCCGGGCGTCATCGCGGACACCGTCGTCGCGATGGTCCTGCGCGGTGTGAGCGGCTGACCCGGACGGCGTCCGGCTCCGGCTCCGGTACACCGAACACCGGAAGCAGCCGCGAAGGGCCCCTGCGCAGCAGTGCGGGCGGCAGCAGCGAGAGCGGGTCCAGATAAGCGTCCCCGCGCCGCAGCCCCCAGTGCAGGCAGCCCTCCGCGCAGTGGAACGGCCCCTCCTCCAGCACCCCGACCGGCTGCCCGGCCCGTACGCGCGCGCCCTCCTCGACCAGCGCCCGCACCGGTTCGTACGTGGTGCGCAGCGGCGGCGAACCGCTGCCAGCCACCTCGATGGCGAGCACCCCGCGTCCCGCCACCCGCCCCGCGAACGAGACCCGGCCCCCGGCGGCCGCCAGCACCCGCGCGCCCGGCCCCGCCGCGAGGTCCACGCCGCGATGGCCGGGCCCGTACGGACCGGCGGGCGGCTCCCACCCCCGTAACACCGCGGGCCTCCCGGCCAGCGGCCAGCTCCGGCCACCGTCGTCTGCGTTCACGTCCGCGGCGGCGTCCGCTTCCGCACTCGGCAAGGGCGCTGCGGCCCCGGTCGGCGCGATAGCTGCTTCCGGCGTGGACGGCCCGGCCGGGAGCAGCCCGCACAGCACGAGCAGGGGGAGCGGCAGGACCAGGGCCAGGAGCAGGAGCAGCGTGCGGCGGGCGGGGGAGTGGTGTGGGGCGGGCTGATGGCGCATGCCGCCACGATGGCCCGGAGGCCGGGGTTCCGGGGATCATGGACCGTTCCTGTGGACTACTCGCCGGTTGTGGATATCGCCGCCACCCGGCCGTGGGCGTCGCCGTCATCCGGTTGTGGACATCGCGGTCACCCGGCACTCAGCCGGTCCCGTACACTTCTTACGGCGATCCGGGTCACCGGGTCGACTTCGCACGCCCCGCCACCTCCCTCTTCTCGGAGGTGGCCGCGCTCCTCGGTCCCTCGTGGCACGGCGCGTCGGGGCGTCAGGCGCGAGCGCAAACCTGCGCTCGCGATAACCGAGTACCTCAAGGAGTACGGCCATGGCCGTCGTCACGATGCGGGAGCTGCTGGAAAGCGGCGTCCACTTCGGTCACCAGACCCGTCGCTGGAACCCGAAGATGAAGCGCTTCATCTTCACCGAGCGCAACGGCATCTACATCATCGACCTGCTCCAGTCGCTGTCGTACATCGACCGCGCCTACGAGTTCGTCAAGGAGACCGTCGCCCACGGCGGCTCCATCATGTTCGTGGGTACGAAGAAGCAGGCCCAGGAGGCCATCGCCGAGCAGGCGACGCGCGTCGGCATGCCGTACGTCAACCAGCGTTGGCTCGGTGGCATGCTCACCAACTTCTCCACCGTCTACAAGCGCCTTCAGCGTCTGAAGGAGCTTGAGCTCATCGACTTCGAGGACGTGGCCGCCTCCGGCCTCACCAAGAAGGAGCTCCTGGTCCTCTCGCGCGAGAAGGCCAAGCTGGAGAAGACCCTCGGTGGTATCCGCGAGATGCAGAAGGTGCCCAGCGCCGTCTGGATCGTCGACACCAAGAAGGAGCACATCGCCGTCGGTGAGGCGCGCAAGCTCCACATCCCGGTCGTCGCGATCCTCGACACCAACTGCGACCCCGACGAGGTCGACTACAAGATTCCGGGCAACGACGACGCGATCCGCTCCGTCACCCTGCTCACCCGCGTGATCGCCGACGCCGTCGCCGAGGGCCTCATCGCCCGCTCCGGTGCCGCCACCGGTGACTCGAAGCCGGGCGAGAAGGCCGCCGGCGAGCCCCTCGCCGAGTGGGAGCGCGACCTGCTCGAGGGCGACAAGAAGGACGAGACCGCGGCTGCCGCCGAGGTCCAGTCCTCCGCCGAGACCGAGAAGGTCGCCGACGCCGAGAAGCCGGCCGAGGCCGTCGCCGAGGCCGAGGCCGCTGTCGAGGCTCCGGCCGCCGACGCCCCGGCCGCCGACGCGGACGCCGAGCAGGCCTGACACCCGTCACGGCTGCTGACGGCGGGGGCCGACGCCACAAGCGTCGCCCCCGCCGTTCACCCGTAGATCTTTCAGACTTCGAGAGAGACATACAGACTCATGGCGAACTACACCGCCGCTGACGTCAAGAAGCTCCGCGAGCTCACCGGCGCCGGCATGATGGACTGCAAGAAGGCGCTCGACGAGGCCGACGGCAACGTCGACAAGGCCGTCGAGGCGCTCCGTATCAAGGGCCAGAAGGGCGTCGCCAAGCGCGAGGGCCGTTCTGCCGAGAACGGTGCCGTTGTCTCCCTCATCTCCGAGGACCAGACGTCCGGCGTCATCCTCGAGCTGAAGTGCGAGACGGACTTCGTCGCCAAGGGCGAGAAGTTCCAGGCCGTCGCCAACACGCTCGCCGCGCACGTCGCCGCGACCTCCCCGGCCGACATCGAGGCGCTGCTCGCCTCCGAGATCGAGTCCGGCAAGACCGTCCAGGCGTACGTCGACGAGGCCAACGCCAACCTCGGCGAGAAGATCGTCCTGGACCGCTTCGCGCAGTTCACCGGCGCCTACGTCGGTGTGTACATGCACCGCACCATGCCCGACCTGCCCCCGCAGATCGGTGTTCTGGTCGAGCTGGACAAGGCCGACGCCGAGCTGGCCAAGGGCATCGCGCAGCACATCGCCGCCTTCGCCCCGAAGTACCTGTCCCGCGAGGACGTCCCGGCCGAGGTCGTCGAGGCCGAGCGCCGCGTCGCCGAGGAGACCACGCGCGCCGAGGGCAAGCCCGAGGCCGCGCTCCCGAAGATCGTCGAGGGTCGCGTCAACGGCTTCTTCAAGGAGGCCACCCTCCTCGGCCAGCCGTACGCGCTGGACGCCAAGAAGTCCGTCCAGAAGGTCCTGGACGAGGCCGGTGTCACCCTGAAGCGCTTCTCGCGCATCAAGGTCGGCATCTGAGTCCGTCCGGGCGAACAGCACCGGACCCGATAGGGTCTGGTGCAGTCGACGGCCGCACCCACGCCGGACGACCGCAGATCTGACGAGGAGGCCATTGCCGCTGTAGGGACACCAGACCCACCGGCGATGGCCTTCTTCGTATGTGCACGAGGAGAATTTCCATGGACAAGGGCGCGGACGCCATTCAGGCCGACGACAAGCACGACGACGACAAGGGCTCCGGGCGCTTCATGCTGAAGCTCTCCGGTGAGGCGTTCGCCGGTGGCGGCGGCCTCGGCGTCGACCCCGACGTCGTGCACACCATCGCCCGCGAGATCGCCGCCGTCGTACGCGACGGCGCCCAGATCGCGGTGGTCATCGGAGGAGGCAACTTCTTCCGTGGTGCCGAGCTCCAGCAGCGCGGCATGGACCGGGCCCGGTCCGACTACATGGGCATGCTCGGCACCGTCATGAACTGCCTGGCACTCCAGGACTTCCTGGAGAAGGAGGGCATCGACTCGCGCGTCCAGACCGCCATCACCATGGGCCAGGTCGCCGAGCCGTACATCCCGCTCCGTGCCGTGCGGCACCTGGAGAAGGGGCGCGTCGTGATCTTCGGCGCTGGCATGGGCATGCCGTACTTCTCCACCGACACCACCGCCGCCCAGCGCGCCCTGGAGATCGACGCCGAGGCGCTGCTCATGGGGAAGAACGGCGTGGACGGGGTCTACGACTCCGACCCGAAGACCAACCCCGACGCGGTCAAGTTCGACGCACTGGAGTACGGCGAGGTGATCACCCGCGACCTGAAGGTCGCCGACGCCACCGCCATCACGCTCTGCCGCGACAACGAGCTCCCGATCCTCGTCTTCGAGCTGACCGCCGAGGGCAATATCGCTCGCGCGGTCAAGGGTGAGAAGATCGGCACGCTCGTGAGCGACGCGAGCACCCGGGCCTGACGGCCCCCCAGGATGGACAACGGCCTGCCGGTCGGACACCGTGCAGGTGAGGACGCGACGCAGGACCCGCAGGGCGCGGCGATGACGACGCCGGGCCCACCCAAGACACGCAGGAGCACGTGGTGATCGAAGAAATCCTCCTCGAGGCCGAGGAGAAGATGGAGAAGGCCGTTGTCGTCGCGAAAGAGGACTTCGCCGCGATCCGTACCGGCCGCGCGCACCCGGCGATGTTCAACAAGATCGTCGCCGACTACTACGGCGCGCTGACCCCGATCAACCAGCTGGCCTCGTTCTCGGTTCCCGAGCCGCGGATGGCCGTCGTGACGCCGTTCGACAAGACCGCGCTGCGCAACATCGAGCAGGCGATCCGCGACTCCGACCTCGGCGTCAACCCGAGCAACGACGGCAATATCATCCGGGTGACGTTCCCCGAGCTCACCCAGGACCGCCGCAAGGAGTACATCAAGGTCGCCAAGACCAAGGCCGAGGACTCCAAGATCTCGATCCGCTCCATCCGCCGCAAGGCCAAGGAGAACCTCGACAAGCTCGTCAAGGACAAGGAGTCCGGCGAGGACGAGGTGCGCCGCGCCGAGAAGGAGCTCGACGACACCACCGCGAAGTACGTCGCGCAGGTGGACGAGCTGCTCAAGCACAAGGAAGCCGAGCTGCTCGAAGTCTGATGAACGACTCTTCCTGGGGCGCCCCGCAAGGAGCCGGTTACTGGGGCACGCCCGAGATGAGCGCTGCCCCGGCGGGTCCTGCCCACGATGTGCGTGATGCCCAGCAGACTCGGCCCATGCCCAACGTGCCGGACGTGCCCGACGCAGGTAGAGACGCAGCCGACCGCGACGACCGGGACAGGGATGCCGCTCACGTCAGCGGCCCCCTGTTCCGTGACGAGATGCCGCAGGAGCCCATGTCCACCCCGCTGCCGCCCCCGCCGCAGAAGAAGCGTGCGGGGCGTGATCTGCGCGCCGCCATAGGGGTCGGCGTGGGTCTCGGCGCCGTCATCGGCCTCTCGCTGTTCATCGTGAAGGCCGTCTTCATCGGCGTGATAGTGATCGCCGTCGTCGTCGGCCTGTGGGAGCTCACCTCCCGCCTCCAGGAACGCAAGGGCATCAAGGCGCCCCTGGTGCCGCTGGCCGTCGGCGGAGCCGCGATGGTCGTCGCCGGTTACGCGCGGGGTCCCGAGGGGGCCTGGATCGCGATGGCCCTGACGGCCCTCGCGGTGCTGGTCTGGCGGATGGCCGAGCCGCCGGACGGGTATCTCAAGGACGTCACGGCCGGGGTCTTCGCGGCGTTCTACGTGCCGTTCCTGGCCACCTTCGTCGCCCTGCTGCTGACGGCGGACGACGGGTCGTGGCGGGTGCTGACCTTCCTGGTCCTCACCGTGGTCAGCGACACGGGGGCCTACGCCGTCGGCTGGCGCTTCGGCAAGCACAAGCTCGCCCCGCGCATCAGCCCCGGCAAGACCCGCGAGGGCCTGTTCGGAGCCGTCGCCTTCGCGATGGTCGCCGGCGCGCTGTGCATGGAGTTCCTGATCGACGGCGGCGCCTGGTGGCAGGGTCTGCTGCTCGGCTTCGCGGTCGCCGCCAGCGCCACCCTCGGCGACCTGGGCGAGTCCATGATCAAGCGGGACCTCGGGATCAAGGACATGGGCACCCTGCTCCCCGGCCACGGCGGCATCATGGACCGGCTGGACTCGCTCCTGCCGACCGCACCGGTCGTATGGCTGCTGCTGGTGCTGTTCGTGGGCTCCGGCTGAGCTCCCCGGCACACCGGCACCCTGTCCCACCTGCACGTTCTTCGAGTGAGGGTCCGTCGTCCACAGGGCGGCGGGCCCTCACCCGTCTGTCTGCCACACTGGATGAACCATGCCTAAGCCCGGAGAACTCACTTTCGTCGCGCCCCGCGGAGCCAAGAAGCCGCCGCGGCACCTCGCCGACCTCACGCCCGCCGAGCGCAAGGAAGCGGTCGCCGCGACCGGTGAGAAGCCGTTCCGCGCCCAGCAGCTCTCGCAGCACTACTTCGCGCGGTACGCGCACGACCCGGCGGAGTGGACCAACATCCCGGCCGCTTCGCGGGAGAAGCTCGCCGAGGCGCTGTTCCCCGACCTGATGTCCGTGATCCGGCACATCAGCTGCGACGACGACACCACACGCAAGACCCTGTGGAAGCTGCACGACGGCACGCTCGTCGAGTCCGTCCTGATGCGCTACCCGGAGCGCGTCACGATGTGCATCTCCTCGCAGGCCGGCTGCGGCATGAACTGCCCCTTCTGCGCCACCGGACAGGCCGGCCTGGACCGCAACCTGTCGACCGCCGAGATCGTGCACCAGATCGTCGACGGCATGCGCGCCCTGCGCGACGGCGAGGTGCCCGGCGGCCCCGCGCGGCTCTCCAACATCGTCTTCATGGGCATGGGCGAGCCGCTCGCCAACTACAACCGCGTCGTCGGCGCGATCCGCCGGCTCACCGACCCCGAGCCGGACGGCCTCGGCCTCTCCCAGCGCGGGATCACCGTCTCCACCGTGGGCCTGGTCCCGGCCATGCTGCGCTTCGCCGACGAGGGCTTCAAGTGCCGCCTCGCCGTCTCGCTGCACGCCCCGGACGACGAGCTGCGCGACACCCTGGTCCCCGTCAACACCCGGTGGAACGTCCGCGAGGTGCTGGACGCCGCCTGGGAGTACGCGGAGAAGTCCGGCCGCCGGATCTCCATCGAGTACGCCCTGATCCGCGACATCAACGACCAGGCCTGGCGCGGCGACCTCCTCGGCCGGCTGCTCAAGGGCAAGCGGGTGCACGTCAACCTGATCCCGCTCAACCCCACGCCCGGCTCCAAGTGGACCGCCTCGCGGCCCGAGGACGAGAAGGCGTTCGTCGAGGCCATCGCGGCCCACGGCGTGCCCGTCACCGTCCGGGACACCCGTGGCCAGGAGATCGACGGGGCCTGCGGGCAGCTGGCGGCCTCCGAGCGCTAGCCGCTCCCGGGCGGCCTCGTGAAGACCGGTGGCCTCACGGTCCGGCCGAAAACCGCCGGTGTAGCCTGGGCCCGAAATCAACTTCATATTCCGACAGGGGAGCGCCACAGCGCTGAGAGTGCGGCACCAAGGACAGGTTGGCCGCAGACCCTCTGAACCTCGCCCGGGTCATTCCGGGTAGGAAGTTCGGACCTTACTCAAGCTGTTGCGCCCTGCCCGCTTCCGGTTTGCCGGACAGCGGGCGGGGCCGCGTCTCTTCCTGGTCACCTCCAGGAGGAATCACATGAACACCACCACGAAGTACGCGGCGACCGCGCTCGCCGCCGCTCTCGGCGTCACCGTGCTCGCGGGCTGCGGCAGCGACGACGGCCCGTCGGGCTCCGGGGCGTCCAAGGGCAGCGGCTCCAAGACCGTCACCCTGGTCAGCCACGACTCCTTCAACGTCTCGGACAAGGTGCTGAAGGCGTTCACGAAGGAGACCGGCTACACGGTCGAGATCCTCAAGAGCGGCGACGCCGGGGCCGCGCTCAACCAGGAGATCCTGACCAAGGGCTCCCCGCGCGGCGACGTCTTCTTCGGCGTCGACAACACCCTGCTCTCCCGCGCCCTCGACAACGGCCTGTTCACCGCGTACGAGGCCAAGGGCCTGGACACCGTCACGGCGGACACGCAGACGGACGAGAAGCACCGCGTCACGCCCGTCGACACCGGCGACATCTGCGTCAACTACGACAAGAAGTACTTCGCCGACAAGAAGCTCGCGCCGCCGAAAACCTTCGAGGACCTGGTCAAGCCCGCGTACAAGAACCTCCTCGTCACCGAGAACGCCGCCAGCTCCTCACCCGGTCTCGGCTTCCTCCTCGGCACCATCGCCGCCGAGGGCGAGGACGGCTACGAGGCGTACTGGAAGAAGCTCAAGGCCAACGGCGTCAAGGTCGTCGACGGCTGGGAGCAGGCGTACAACGAGGAGTTCTCCGGCTCCGCGGGAGGCAAGAAGGCCAAGGCCGACCGGCCGCTCGTCGTCTCCTACGCCTCCAGCCCGCCCGTCGAGGTGCTCTACGCCGACCCGCAGCCCAAGGAGGCCCCCACCGGGGTCGCCACCGGCACCTGCTTCCGGCAGACCGAGTACGCCGGGCTGCTGACCGGGGCGAAGAACGAGGCGGGCGGCAAGGCGCTGCTGGACTTCATGATCAGCAAGACGTTCCAGGAGGACATGCCGCTCAACATGTTCGTGAACCCGGTCGTGAAGGACGCGAAGCTGCCGGAGCTGTTCACGAAGCACGGCGAGAGTGTCGAGACGCCGCCCACCGTCGCGCCCGAGAAGATCACCGCCAACCGTGAGCAGTGGATCCAGTCGTGGCAGTCGCTGGTCCTGAAGTAGGGCCCAAGGAGAAGGCCACCCGCCCCGCGCCGCCCGTCCGGGGGGCCGGGCGGCGTGGAGCCGCGGTGCGGCTCGGCCTGATGGCCGTGCCCGTCGCGTTCTTCGCGGTGTTCTTCGCCTACCCCGTGACCGCGATCGTCGGCCGTGGGCTCAAGGCGGGCGGCGACTGGCAGTTCGGGCGGATCGGTGACGTACTGGCCCGCCCGGACATTCTCGACGTCCTCTGGTTCACCACCTGGCAGGCCCTCGCCTCGACCGCGCTCACCCTGCTGATCGCGCTGCCCGGGGCGTATGTCTTCGCGCGCTTCGACTTCCCGGGCAAGCAGCTGCTGCGGGCGGTCGTCACCGTTCCGTTCGTGCTGCCGACCGTCGTGGTCGGCACCGCGTTCCTGGCGCTGCTCGGACGCGGCGGGCTCCTCGACGAACTCTGGGGCGTCCGCCTCGACACCACCGTGTGGGCGATCCTGCTGGCCCACGTCTTCTTCAACTACGCCGTGGTCGTCCGCACGGTGGGCGGGCTCTGGTCCCAGCTGGACCCGCGTCAGGAGGAGGCCGCCCGGGTGCTCGGCGCCGGACGGTTCGCCGCCTTCCGCCGGGTGACGCTGCCCGCGCTCGCCCCGGCCGTCGCCGCCGCCGCGCTGATGGTCTTCCTGTTCACCTTCACTTCCTTCGGCGTCGTACAGATCCTCGGCGGACCGGCGTACTCCACCCTGGAGGTGGAGATCTACCGGCAGACCGCGCAACTGCTGGACCTGCCGACGGCCGCCGTGCTGACCCTGGTGCAGTTCGCCGCGGTCGGCGGGATCCTCGCCGTGCACGCCGCGACCGTACGCCGCCGGGAGCGGGCGCTGAAGCTGGTCGACCCGGCGCAGACCTCCCGCCGGCCGCGCGGCCCCGGGCAGTGGGCGCTGCTCGGCGGTGTCCTGCTCACCGCGCTGCTGCTGATCCTGCTGCCGCTAGGGGTGTTGGTGGAACGCTCCTTCGATGGGCCGGGCGGTTACGGCTTCGGCTACTACCGGGCCCTCCAGTCGGCCGGGTCCGGCGGCTCCTCCACCTTCCTGGTCCCGCCGCTGGAGGCCGTCGGCAACTCCCTGCGGTACGCGCTCGTCGCGACGCTCATCGCCCTCGTCGTCGGCGGGCTCGCGGCGGCGGCCCTGACCCGGCGGGCCGGGCGGCTGGTCCGCGGCTTCGACGCGCTGCTGATGCTGCCGCTCGGGGTCTCCGCCGTCACCGTCGGCTTCGGCTTCCTGATCACCCTGGACAAGCCGCCGCTCGACCTGCGTACCTCCTGGATCCTGGTCCCGCTGGCGCAGGCGCTGGTCGGCGTCCCCTTCGTCGTACGGACCATGCTGCCCGTGCTGCGGGCCGTCGACGACCGGCTGCGGGAGGCCGCCGCCGTGCTGGGGGCCTCGCCGCTGCGGGCCTGGCGGGAGGTCGATCTGCCGCTGGTGCGGAGGGCGGTGCTGGTCGCGGCGGGCTTCGCCTTCGCCGTCTCCCTCGGGGAGTTCGGTGCGACGGTCTTCATCGCACGGCCGGACAACCCGACCCTGCCGGTGGCCGTGGCCCGGCTGCTGGGCCGGTCCGGGGAGCTCAACTACGGGCAGGCGATGGCCCTCAGCACGATCCTGATGCTGGTGTGCGCGGTGTCGCTGCTGCTCCTCGAACGTATCCGCACCGACCGATCCGGGGAGTTCTGAACCACATGCTGAGCTTGCAGGCCGCCACCGTACGGTTCGGGAAGCGGGCCGCGCTGGACGCGGTCGACCTGGAGGTCGCCGACCACCGGATCGTCTGTGTCCTCGGGCCCAGCGGCAGCGGGAAGTCCACCCTGCTGCGGGCCGTCGCCGGACTCCAGCCCATGGACGGCGGCCGGGTTCTGCTGGCCGGCCAGGACCAGGCGGGTGTCCCGGTGCACCGGCGCGGGCTCGGCCTGATGTTCCAGGACCACCAGCTCTTCCCGCACCGCGACGTCGGCGCCAACGTCGCCTTCGGCCTTCGGATGCACGGCGTCGGACGGGCCGAGACGAACGCCCGGGTCCGCGAACTGCTGGAGCTGGTCGGGCTTCCCGGGGCCGAACGCCGCGCGGTCGCCGCCCTCTCCGGCGGTGAGCAGCAGCGCGTCGCCCTGGCCCGCGCGCTCGCCCCGCGCCCGAAGCTCCTGATGCTGGACGAGCCGCTCGGCCAGCTCGACCGCAGCCTGCGTGAACGGCTCGTCGTGGAACTGCGCACGCTGTTCCAGGAGTTGGGTACGACCGTGCTGGCCGTCACCCATGACCAGGGCGAGGCGTTCGCGCTCGCCGACCGGGTCGTCGTGATGCGGGACGGCCGGATCGCGCAGGAGGGCAGCCCGCTGGACGTCTGGCAGCGCCCCGCCTCCGCGTTCGTCGCCCGGTTCCTCGGCTTCGACAACGTCACCGCGGCGACCGTGACCGGGCAGGCCGCCGCCACCGCCTGGGGCAAGATCCCGGTGCCCGAGGGCTCCCCGCAGGGCGAGGTCGATCTGCTGGTCCGCCCCGCCGGAGTCCGGATCGGCGCCCCCGAGGACGGCCTGCGCTGCACGGTCGGCGTCCGCACCTTCCGCGGGAACCACGTGACCGTGCGGCTGATGCCCGAGAACGCGCCGGTGCTGGAGGCCGAATGCGCTCTGCGGGACACCCCGGACGAGGGCGCGGCCGTGGGCGTCCGCTTCGACGCGGCGGAGACGGTGGTGCTCGCGGGAGGCGCTGGAGGCTGAGGCTGGGGGCGGGGAGGCGCTAGGGGGTGTCTTGCCGATCACGCCGGGCTCGCGTGCCCCGCCACCACGAGACCCAGCTCGTACGCCAGGATCACCGCCTGCGCCCGGTCCCGCAGCCCCATCTTCGCGAACAGCCGGTTGATATGGGTCTTCACCGTGTGATCGGTGATGGTCAGCCGGTCGGCGATGTCCGCGTTGGACAGGCCCCGGGCGATCAGGACGAGCACCTCGGCCTCGCGCGCGGTCAGCCCGTCGATCGAGCGCGGCGGGGGAGTGCCGACCCGCTGCCGGGCGAACTCCGCGATGAGCCGCCCGGTGATCTCGGGAGCCAGCAGGGCGTGGCCGCCCGCCACCACCCGTACCGCGTGCAGCAGTTCGGGGAAGGTCGCGTCCTTGAGCAGGAAGCCGCTGGCTCCGGCGGTGAGGGCGTCGTACACGTACTCGTCCAGGCCGAACGTCGTCAGCATCAGCGCCCTGGTCGCCCCGCCCGACGCGGCGACGATCTCGCGCGCCGCGTCGATGCCGCCGAGCCGGGGCATCCGGATGTCCAGCAGCGCCACATCGGGACGGAGTTCGGCCGCCTTGCGCACGGCCTGCTCGCCGTCCTCCGCCTCCCCGACCACATCGATGTCGTCCTGGGTGTTCAGCAGACCGGAGAACGCCGTCCGGACGACCGCCTGGTCGTCGGCCACCAGCACCCGGATCACCACGGAAGTTCCGCCTCCACGAGAAAGCCGCCGGCCGGGCCCCGGCCAGCGGTGAGCGTACCGCCGAGCAGCGCGGCCCGTTCCGCCATGCCCACCAGCCCGTGCCCCGGCCGGCCGGAGCCGCCGGACGGAGCGGGGCCGGGTCCGTCGTCGGCCACCCGGACCGTCAACAGCTTCGGCCGGTAGTCCAGTTCCACCACCGTGTGCGCGCCCGGTGCGTGCCGCCGGGCGTTCGTCAGCGCCTCCTGCACGATCCGGTACGCCGACAGCTCCCAGGACGCGGGCAGCGCCGCCCGCTCACCGGCGATGCGCAGCTCGGCCGCCCCGCCCACCGCCCGGTGCTGGTCCAGAAGGTCGTCGAGGCCGGCCAGCGAGGGCTGCGGGGCGGTGAGCGGGGCCGGATCGGTGCCTTCGCCCGTCCGCAGCACCCCGAGCAGCCGGCGCAGCTCCGCCATCGAGGACCGCGCCGTGCCCGCGATCTCCTGGAAGGCGTCCCGCGCCGGTGACGACAGGTCCGGAGTGGTGTACGTGGCGCTCTCGGCCCGTACCGCGATCACCGACACCGAATGCGCGATCATGTCGTGCAACTCCCTCGCTATCGCGGCCCGTTCCGC
This sequence comes from Streptomyces sp. SID14515, assembly GCF_010548505.1. Classification (NCBI taxonomy): domain Bacteria; kingdom Bacillati; phylum Actinomycetota; class Actinomycetes; order Kitasatosporales; family Streptomycetaceae; genus Streptomyces; species Streptomyces sp. SID14515. The sequence continues at coordinate 74,575 of NZ_JAAGMH010000136.1, forward strand.
CTCGGCCGCCTGCCGTCGCTCCATCGCCAGCAGCCGCGACTGGGCGGCGGCCCGGGTGTTCCGGGCCTCTTCGCGCGCCCGCACCGCGTCGCCCGTGCTCACCGCGCCCAGGATCATCACCGTCAGCACCAGCGTCTCGGCGTAGAGCCCGAGGCTGAACCGGTCGGCGCCCTGGAGCGCGGGCAGCCCGGGGGAGCCGTCCCGGGCCCACCGGTCGATGTGCACCAGATTCACGGTCAGCGCGCCCAGCGAACCGGCCAGGACCAGTACCGCCGGATGCTGCACCCGGTGCCGCCCCAGCGTGTAGCAGCCGATCAGGGCGCCGGCGATGGTCGCGTACGCCATGTTGCCGTCGGTCCCGAAGCTGAGGAGGGCCGCGCCCACCGTCAGGAACCCCACGGCGGGCCGGGTCGCCCGCAGCGCCAGCGAGGACGTGCAGACCAGCACCCCGAACACCGTGGCCGCCGAACCCGGTACGACGACCAGCTCCACGACGGCGAAGAGCGTCAGCGCGGCTCCGGTCAGCCAGGCGTACGAAGGCGCCGCCGTCCAGTGCCGCAGCCGTCGCCGCATGCCGCGGTCCGGCGGCGGGGTGGCGGTGGCGGCGGCCGGGCGGGCCGCCGTGATGGTGCGCGTCATACGGAGATTCTTCGTCACGGCGTGGGGCCGACGCATCGGAGCACGGGTGGAGTTCGCGGTGCCGTCTCATGCCACGGGTTGACCCGGAGGACCGGACGGTGGTGTGACGACCCGTGAGCGGCCCGTTCCTAGCCTCGGATCCATGGCCACGTTCGCCCTTCTCACCCATCCCGACCAGCACCGGAGAACCCTCGCGCTGCCCGGCGGCCCCGTCTGGTGGGCCTTCTGCGCGGCCGCCGCCCTGGCGCTCGGGGCCTTCTCCTCGCTCGGCCCGCACCGGGTCTGGGGAGTCGCCGCCGCACTCGGCTACACGGCCGCCGCGGTCCTCGCCGCCCTCGGGCGGAGCCCCCGTACGGCCGGGGCGGCCGCCGTCACCGGAGCGGTGCTGCTGCCCCTGCTGGTGCTCCTCGCCGTGGACCGGGCGCAGTTGGAGGTCGACGTCGTCGCCCGCTCGGCGGGGCTCCTGCTCTCCGAGGGCACGCCGTACCTCGAACGGCCCGCCGCGCCCGAGGACTTCAACCCGTACCTCCCCGGCATGGCGGCCTTCGGGATCCCGGAGGCGGTGGCCGGTCCCGGACCGCTCACCGACCCGCGGCTGTGGATGGGCGCGGCCTTCCTCGGCGCGTTCGCGCTGGCCCTCCCGGCGGGCACCCGCCGCGAGCCGGCCCGGTGGATCGCCGCCTGCCCGCTGGTGGCGCTGCCGCTCGCGGTCGGCGGCGTCGATCTGCCGGTGGCCGGGCTGATGTGCCTCGGGCTGGCCCGGGCGGGGCAGGGCAGAGCGGGCCCGGCCGGACTGGCGCTCGGCCTGGCCGCCGCGCTCAAGTGGACCGCGTGGCCGGCGGTGCCGGTGGCCCTCGCGCTGCTCGCCGCGACTTCCGGGAGGGGCGGGCAGCGGGCGAACCGCGCCGCGTTCGTAGGCGACGGCCGCCGGAAGAGCGGGGCCGCCCTGCGCTGCGGGCTGGTCGTCCTGCTCACCGCCGCCGCGCTCGTGCTGCCCGCCGCCCTGCGTGACCCGGGAGCCTTCCGGACCCACGTCGTCGACTTCCCCCTCGGACTGACCGGCGCTGTCTCGTCCGCCGCGAGCCCGCTCCCCGGTCATCTGCTCGCCACCCACGTCCCCGGCGGCCGGACCCTGGCCCTCCTGCTGCTCGGGGTGAGCGCCCTGCTGCTCGCTCTCTCCCTGCTCGTCCGGCCCCCGGCTACTGCGGCGGCCGCCGCCGCGCGGCTCGCGCTCGGGCTGCTCCTGGCCATCGTGTTCATGCCCGCGACCCGGTTCGGCTATCTCGTGCACCCGCTGGTCCTCATGGCCTGGGCCGTCGCCCGGCAGGCATCCGCCCACTCCGTCCTCGAAGAACGCGCACGCGCACATGTACGCGCAAGGAAGCAGGCCATCCGATGACGCGCCGCCGCACCCTCGTGGTGACCAACGACTTCCCGCCGCGCCAGGGCGGCATCGAGACCTTCGTCCACGCGATGACCAGCCGGTTCCCCGCGGACTCCGTCGTCGTCCACACCTCCGCCGAACCCGGGGCGGCCGCCCATGACGCCGCCCTGCCCTACCCCGTGGTCCGCGACCCGGCCCGGATGCTGCTGCCGACGCCCCGCGTCGCCGCCCGCGCGGTCGAGCTCGCCCGCCGCCACGGCTGCGACAGCGTCTGGTTCGGGGCCGCCGCACCGCTCGGGCTCATGGCGGACCGGCTGCGCCGGGAGACGGGGGTGCGGCGGGCCGTCGCCACGACGCACGGGCACGAGGTGTGGTGGGCCCGTACGCCCGGCGCGCGGGCCCTGCTCCGGCGCATCGGCGACCGCACCGACACGGTGACCTACCTCGGCGCGGCCACCCGCGAGCCCATAGCCGCCGCGCTCGGCCCCGCCGCCGCCCGCCGCATGGTGCGCCTGGCGCCGGGCGTGGACGCGGAGGCGTTCCGCGTACGGGAAGGGGAACGGGAGGCCGTACGGGACGGGGCGCGCGACGGAGCACGGACCCCGGCGGGCGGTGTCCGCGAACGGTACGGGCTGGGCGGGCGGCCGGTGATCCTCTGCGCGGCGCGGCTCGTCCCGCGCAAGGGCCAGGACACCCTGATCCGCGCCCTGCCCGCGGTGCGGCGCGCGGTGCCCGACGCCGTGCTCCTGCTGACCGGGGACGGACCGTACGCCCGGGCCCTGCACCGGCTCGCCGCCGACATCGGGGTGGCGGACGCGGTGGTCCTGGCCGGCGGGCAGCCGCACGCGGCGATGCCGGAGCACTACGCGGCCTGCGACGTGTTCGCCATGCCGTGCCGCACCCGCAGGCGCGGGCTGGAGGTGGAGGGGCTCGGCATCGTCTTCCTGGAGGCGGCCGCCGCCGGGCTGCCGGTCCTCGTCGGCGACTCGGGCGGCGCGCCGGACACCGTACGGGACGGGGAGACGGGGCACCTGGTCGACGGACGCGACGTCGCCGCCGTCGCGGACCGGCTCGTCGCGCTGCTGCGGGACCGGGCGGCGGCCGCGGCGATGGGGGAGAAGGGGCGGGCGTGGGTCCGCGAGGCGTGGGGGTGGGAGAGGACGTACGACACCCTCGCCGGCCTGCTGACGTCCTGACCCGCCTCGCGACGACCGGACCGCCGCGCCCGTGCGCGGCGTGGCACGGGCGCGGCGGGCCGGGCAAGCTGGATGCGGACCATCCCGCGGCCGGCCCTCCGGGCGCCGTGGGGACGGCAGGACCGGACAAGGACCGTGATCATGACCGGTGGCACCCGCGAGGGCATCGACCTCACCCGCGTCCTCGACGCCCCGCAGCAGCGGGTCTTCGCCGCCTGGACCTCGCCGGAGGACTTCGCGGCCTGGTACGGGGGCGAGGCGGACGTTCCGCTGGACCGGGTGGCGATGGATGTGCGGCCCGGCGGCTCGTGGAGCCTGGTCATCGTGATGCCGGGCGTCGAGATGCCCTTCCACGGGATCTACCGCGAGGTGAGCGAGCCCGACGGTCTCGTCTTCACGCTCCTGGACGCCTCCGCGCCCGAGGACTCCGAGGGCGAGACCGTCACCGTCACCTTCAGCGATCTCGGCGACGGGACCACGGAGCTGGCCTTCCAGCAGCGCGGCGGCAACCTCACCGCCGAACAGTACGCGGCGGCGGAGGACGGCTGGGAGGCCTTCTTCGACGCCCTGGCCGCCCGCCTCGCCACCCACCCCTGACGCGGGTCTAATGCGCCAGCGGAAGCGCCGCCAGCTGTGCGATCACCCAGGTCAGCGGGGCGAACAGGGCCAGTAGCGCGCCCGCCCGCAGCGCCGTCGCCCTGCGCAGCGTGGCGGCCGGAGCACCCATCCTGAGCAGCGCCTCGACGGTGTGGGCGCGGGCGTGCTTGGCCTCCAGCGCCGAGGTCAGCAGCGTCGCCGTCGTACAGCCGAGGACCAGCACCGCGCCGAGTGCGGTGAGCGGGCCGTACGGGCGCTCGTCGCCCCCGTACAGGGCCGAAGCGGCGATCGCCGCGGACAGCACCGCGCAGACCACCCCGAGCGGGCGGCCGATCCGGCGCGCCTCGTCCATCAGGACCCGCCCGGCGAGCAGCCGTACGGCCCCGGGGCGTACCGCCTGAAGGGCGCGCCCGCACAGATACGTCAGGCTCGGGCCTGCCATCGCCAGGCCGACCGCCGTGAGCGTCCACCCGATCAGCACCGCCACCGGGGTGGCGTCGAACCGGCCGGGCAGCGGGAACGCGCTGCCCGCCGTCCCCCGGGACGCGTACGCCTCCACCGCGAGCCCGGCCGCCGTCAGCGCCACGCCCCAGGGCAGCCCGGCCGGGGCCGGTGCGGGCTCCGGCAGCTCCTCGGAGCCGAAGGAGTCCCGTGCCGGGTCGGGCCGCGACCGCAGCGCCAGCGCGCTCGCCGTCGAGGCGGCCACCGGGACGAGCGCCAGCAGCACCAGCGCGGCGGCCAGCGGCAGCGGGCTGCCCGCGCCGAGGAACTCCGCCGCGCCCCCGTCGAACGGCATCCCGGTCAGATCGCCGCGCAGATGCAGGAAGAAGAGCAGGGCCACCATGGAGCCCAGCGTGGTGGAGACGGCCGTGGAGACCGCGGCCAGCGCGGAGAGCCGGACCGGGCCGAGGCCCACGGAGGAGAGGCCGGGCCGGGGCCGGGTGCTCGGGTCGGTCCGGGCGACCGCCACGGCGAACTGCACGGTGGCGGCCAGCGGGACGAAGCACCACAGCAGCCGCAGCACCGAACCGGCGGACGCGGGGTGCGCGGCGGCGTACCCGAGGGCGCACAGGAGGAGGAATCCGACGCCGGCCGACGCGGCGGCCACCAGCAGCCGCCGGACCAGGACGAGGGGATGGGAACCGCGGGCTAGACGGAGAGCGAGCACGCCGCGCGGCCCTCCGCTTCCGGTTCCGCGGGCAGGGTGACGGTGGCGACGCGACGGCCGTCCAGCAGCGCCACGGCCCGGTCGGCGAGCGCGGCGACCTCGGCGTCGTGCGTGGCCAGCACCACGGTGATGCCGTGCGAGCGGGCCGCCGTGGTCAGGGTGCGCAGCACCTGGGTGCGGTCCGCGCGGTGCAGGGTCGCGGTCGGCTCGTCCGCGAAGATCACGGTCGGCTGCGCGGCCAGGGCGCGGGCCACGGAGATCCGCTGGCGCTGCGCCTGGAGCAGGGCGTGCGGCCGCTTCTTGGCGAAGGCGGCGATGTCCAGGCGCTCCAGCCACTCGGTGGCGGCCTTGCGGGCGGCCCGGTGCGAGACGCCGCGCAGCAGCAGGGGCAGCGCGGCGTTCTCCCAGACGGTCAGCTCCGGGACCAGCTCCGGGTCCGGGGCGATCCAGCCGAAGCGCTCCCGGCGCAGCTGTTCGCGGACCCGGGGGGCCATGGTGTGGACGGGGACGCTGTTGAACCAGACCTCGCCCTGCTGGGGCACCAGCCGGCCCGACAGGCAGTGCAGCAGAGTGGTCTTCCCGCTGCCGCGCGGGCCGGTCACGGCGAGGATCTCGGCGTCCTGGACACCGATGGAGACACCGCCGAGACCGGGCGATCCGTTGTGGGAGTGGTGCAGGGAACGCGCCCAGATCACGTCGTTGTCCGGCGGGGCCACCATGGCGTACACCTCGGTTCAGGTCAGATTTCCCGTTCCCCCGTACGGGGGAACGAAGACGCGGCCGATCGGTCACTCGGCACCGTAGATAGTCGGACCGGTGTGAGCGCACAGCACGCGGCCCGGATACGTCCCTTCTCACTCGAAGGGGCGTATCCGGGCCGGTGAACCGTATGAAATGACCGCCGGAGGGTGATCAGCCGGGGGGCCTGGTGATGGTCAGAGCTTCGACCAGGCCTCCGTGAGCACGGTTCGCAGGATGCCCTCGATCTCGTCGAACGTCGACTGGTCGGAGATCAGCGGCGGGGCGAGCTGGACGACCGGGTCGCCGCGGTCGTCGGCCCGGCAGTACAGGCCGTTCTCGTACAGCGCCTTGGAGAGGAAGCCGTACAGGACGCGCTCGGTCTCCTCGTCGGTGAACGTCTCCTTGGTGGCCTTGTCCTTCACCAGCTCGATGCCGTAGAAGTACCCGTTGCCGCGGACATCGCCGACGATCGGCAGGTCGTGCAGCTTCTGCAGCGTGGTCAGGAAGGCGTTCTCGTTGTCGAGGACGTGCTGGGTGAGGTTCTCGCGCTCGAAGATGTCGAGGTTGGCGAGGCCCACCGCGGCGGAGACCGGGTGACCACCGAAGGTGTAGCCGTGCAGGAAGGTGTTGCCGCCCTGGTAGAACGGCTCCGCGATCCGGTCCGAGACGATGCAGGCGCCGATCGGGGAGTAGCCCGAGGTCATGCCCTTCGCGCAGGTGATCATGTCCGGCACGTAGCCGAACTTGTCGCAGGCGAAGATCGTGCCGAGCCGGCCGAAGGCGCAGATGACCTCGTCGGAGACGAGCAGCACGTCGTACTTGTCGCAGATCTCGCGGACCCGCTGGAAGTAGCCGGGCGGCGGCGGGAAGCAGCCGCCCGCGTTCTGCACGGGCTCCAGGAAGACCGCCGCGACGGTCTCGGGGCCCTCGAAGAGGATCTCCTGCTCGATCTGGTCGGCGGCCCAGCGGCCGAAGGCCACCGGGTCGTCGCCGAACAGCGGGGCGCGGTAGATGTTGGTGTTCGGCACCTTGTGCGCGCCGGGGACCAGCGGCTCGAAGGGGGCCTTCAGGGCCGGGAGGCCGGTGATGGACAGCGCGCCCTGCGGGGTGCCGTGGTAGGCGACGGCACGCGAGATGACCTTGTACTTGGTCGGCTGGCCCTTGAGCTTGAAGTACTGCTTGGCCAGCTTCCAGGCGGTCTCGACGGCCTCGCCGCCACCGGTGGTGAAGAAGACCTTGTTGAGGTCGCCCGGGGCGTAGTCGGCGAGACGCTCGGCCAGCTCGACGGCCTTCGGGTGGGCGTAGGACCACACCGGGAAGAAGGCCAGCTCCTGGGCCTGCTTGTACGCCGTCTCGGCGAGCTCGTGACGACCGTGACCGGCGTTGACCACGAACAGGCCGGAGAGGCCGTCCAGGTAGCGCTTGCCCTTGTCGTCGAAGATGTACGTTCCCTCGCCACGCACGATGGTGGGAACGGGCGCGTTCTCGTAGTCCGACATGCGGGTGAAGTGCATCCACAGGTGGTCGTACGCGGTTCGGCTGAGGTCCTTGCTCACGGCTATCGGGTTCCCCACATATAGGTCTGCTTCTTGAGCTTGAGGTAAACAAAGCTCTCGGTGGAGCGCACGCCGGGAAGGGTCCGGATGCGTTTGTTGATCATCTCCAGCAGGTGGTCGTCGTCCTCGCAGACGATCTCCACCATCAGGTCGAAGGAGCCCGCGGTCATGACCACGTACTCGCACTCGGCCATGGCCGACAGGGCTTCGGCCACCGGGTCGAGGTCGCCCTCGACATTGATGCCGACCATCGCCTGGCGCCGGAAGCCCACGGTGAGCGGGTCCGTGACGGCGACGATCTGCATCACGCCCTGGTCGAGCAGCTTCTGGACGCGCTGGCGCACAGCCGCTTCGGAGAGGCCGACGGCCTTGCCGATCGCGGCGTACGGACGCCGTCCGTCCTCCTGGAGCTGCTCGATGATTGCGAGGGAGACGGCATCGACCGCTGGCGGTGATCCGTTCCCTGTCCTGGAGTCTGCGCTGCGACTGGCCACGGACCCACCATGCACCGCTCCTCGTCTGTCTCGCAACCCCAGATCGATGAAATTCGTTGTTTGGGTGCTTGGATCTGACTGAATCCGAAGTTGGGGGCGGGTGGGTATGTCGAAAGCGTCACCGGAGCGATTAGGGTGGACATCTCACCCATCGGACAGCCGACAGGAGGGGTGGTTGTGACCACCGAGGTGCGCCGTCTGCGCAACTACATCAACGGAGAGTTCCGGGACGCCGCGGACGGGCGGACCATCGATGTGGTCAGCCCGGTGACGGAAGAGGTCTACGCAACCTCACCGCTCTCCGGCCAGGCCGACGTCGATGCCGCCATGGAGGCCGCAGCGGCGGCCTTCCCCGCCTGGCGCGACACCACGCCCGCCGAGCGTCAGAAGGCCCTGCTGAAGATCGCGGACGCCTTCGAGGAGCGGGCCGAGGACCTGATCGCCGCCGAATCGGAGAACACCGGCAAGCCGCTCGGGCTGACCCGCAGCGAAGAGATCCCGCCGATGGTGGACCAGATCCGCTTCTTCGCGGGGGCCGCCCGCCTTCTCGAGGGCCGCTCGGCCGGCGAGTACATGGAGGGCCTGACCTCCATCATCCGCCGCGAGCCGGTCGGCGTCTGCGCCCAGGTCGCGCCGTGGAACTACCCGATGATGATGGCCGTGTGGAAGTTCGCCCCGGCGCTCGCCGCGGGCAACACCGTCGTCATCAAGCCGTCCGACACCACCCCGGCGTCGACGGTCCTCATGGCCGAGATCATCGGCCAGATCCTGCCCAAGGGCGTCTTCAACGTCCTGTGCGGCGACCGCGACACCGGCCGCGCCATGGTCGAGCACCCGACCCCGGCGATGGCCTCCATCACCGGTTCGGTACGGGCCGGCATGCAGGTCGCCGAGTCCGCCGCCAAGGACGTCAAGCGGGTTCACCTGGAGCTCGGCGGCAAGGCGCCCGTCGTGGTCTTCGAGGACGCCGACATCGCCAAGACGGTCTCGGGCGTCTCCGAGGCGGGCTTCTTCAACGCGGGCCAGGACTGTACGGCCGCCACCCGCGTCCTGGTCCACGAGTCGATCCACGACGAGTTCGTCACGGCGCTCGCCAAGGCCGCCGCCGACACCAAGACCGGTCAGCCGGACGACGAGGACGTGGCGTACGGCCCGCTCAACAACGCCAACCAGCTGAAGCAGGTCACCGGCTTCATCGAGCGCCTCCCCGCCCACGCCAAGGTCGAGGCGGGCGGCCACCGGGTCGGCGACAAGGGCTACTTCTACGCCCCGACGGTCGTCTCCGGTCTGAAGCAGGACGACGAGATCATCCAGAACGAGGTCTTCGGACCCGTCATCACCGTCCAGTCCTTCACCGACGAGGAGCAGGCCGTCGCGTACGCCAACGGCGTCGAGTACGCGCTCGCCTCCTCGGTCTGGACGCAGAACCACTCCCGCGCCATGCGCATGTCCAAGAACCTCGACTTCGGCTGCGTGTGGATCAACACCCACATCCCGCTGGTCGCCGAGATGCCGCACGGCGGGTTCAAGAAGTCCGGCTACGGCAAGGACCTCTCCGCGTACGGCTTCGAGGACTACACCCGCATCAAGCACGTCATGACGTCCATCGAGGACTGATCCTGGAATCGTCGTCGCGCCGTACGGCCCCGGGCTCCGGCCCGGGGCCGTACGCGTGCCTGGACAAGGTGTGCGGGGCGGGCCCGTCCCGCTGGACGCTTGGTCCATTGTCCGCGCGCCCGCCGACGGGCATTCTGCGCGGGTGCGAGCGATCAGGAAGAACCCCATGTCCCGCCGTTCCCTGCTGCGCGCCCTCGGGGCGGGAGCGGCCGGCGCCACGCTGACCGGCTGCGGGGTGCCCGCGGCCTTCGTCGAGCCGGGGGACCGGGCCGGGCACGACAGCTCCGCCACCGACCACACGCTGCATTTCGCCAACTGGCCGCTCTACATCGACACCGACGACGACAACGAGTCGAAGCGGCCCACCCTGGACGCCTTCTCGAAGCGGACCGGGATCTCTGTGACGTACACCGAGGAGATCAACGACAACGACGAGTTCTTCGGGAAGATCAGCCCCGCCCTGATGAACCGCCAGCAGACCGGCCGGGACCTGATCGTCATCAGCGACTGGATGGCCGCCCGCTTCGTCCGGCTCGGCTGGGTCCAGGAGATGGACCGGGCCAAGCAGCCCAACGTCGCCAAGTACCTCGACCCCCAACTGCGCACCCCCGCCTTCGACGAGGGGCGGCTGCACAGCGTCCCCTGGCAGTCCGGGATCACCGGCATCGCCTACAACCGCAAGAAGCTCGGCCGCGAGATCCGCTCCACGAACGACCTGTGGGCGGACGACCTGCGCGGGCGGGTCACCCTGCTCTCCGGTCTCGACGAGTCGTTCGCGCTGCTCATGCAGGGCAACGGGGTCGACATCACCCGCTGGAAGGCCGACGACTTCCACGAGATCTGCGAGCAGACGGAGAAGCGGGTTCGCTCCAAGCACATCCGCCGCTTCACCGGCAACGACTACATCAAGGACCTCGCCACCGGCGACGTACTCGCCTGCCAGGCCTACTCCGGCGACGTCATCCAGCTCCAGGCCGACAACCCCGACATCGAGTTCGTCGTCCCCGAGGAGGGCGCCGAACTGTGGGCCGAGTCCCTGATGATCCCCAACCTCGCCCGCCACAAGCGCAACGCCGAGCGGCTGATCGACCACTACTACGACCCCGAGATCGCCGCCGAACTCGCCACCTGGGTCAACTACGTCTGCCCCGTGCCGGCCGCCCGTGACGTCCTGGCCTCCGCCAAGGACGAGGAGACGGCCGCGCTCGCCGAGGATCCGCTGATCTTCCCCGACGACGCGATGCGCGAACGGCTCGCCATCGCCCGCGACATCACCTCGGAGGAGCGGATGGACTTCGCCAAGAAGTGGAACGGAATCGTCGGCTTGTGAAGCGCTGACAGGGGTGCCGTAAAGAGGCGGTAAACACGGGCGTACGCTGCGGATATGAGCGAGCGACAGGCCCTCACACGGGGGATACGCAGGTGGCTGGTCTTCTTCATCGTCTGTCTGGTGCTGAGCGGGCTCACGGCCTTCCCGCTCGTCACCGAACTCCGCTGGGCCGAGGACCTGCTGAGTGCCTCCGCCTCCCCGGTCCCCGAGCACTTCCCGGGCCTGATGGAGTGGATCACCCGGGTCCGTGAAGGGCTCGACACCATCGAACGCGACACGCCCTTCATGCTGTACGGCACCGACTGGCTGGCCTTCGCCCACCTGGTCATCGCGGTCGCCTTCTACGGCCCCTACCGCGACCCGGTCCGCAACATCTGGGTCATCGAGTTCGGCATGATCGCCTGCGCCGGGATCATCCCGCTCGCCCTGATCTGCGGCCCGATCCGCGGTATCCCGTTCTGGTGGAGCGTGATCGACATGTCCTTCGGGGTCTTCGGCGTCATCCCGCTGCTGATCGTCCGCCGGATGATCAAGCGGTTGGAGGTTCTGGAGCAGACGCCGCTCCCGCCGGTGACCCCCGCCCCGGCGAGCGCCTGACGCGTCCGCCTCGGCGGGGCCGCGACCGGCTCGCGCGGCGGGCGGGCTCAGGCCGTGCCCGGTTCACGCGGCGGGCGGCGGGCCGAAGGCGGCCACCGCGATGGCCATCGCCGTGGCGTTCGCGTCCTTCCCCTTCGCGTCCGTCGCACCGACGCTGTGGACCAGCGTCCGGGAGAGGTCGCGGGTGGCCGCCACCGCGGTGTTGTACCCCCAGCGGCCGCCGGTCTTGCCCCACACCTGGCGGCCGCCCAGGGTGAGCACGGAGAGACCGGCGCTGAACTGCGCGGGCTCCCCGGAGCCGTAGGTGCGCACCGAGGCGTCGGGCAGCGTGAACATCTCCTCCAGCAGCGGCCCGCGCACCACCTGCCCGCGGAACAGGGCGGTGGTGAAGCGCTCCAGATCGGCGGTGGTCGAGATGATGTCCCCGGCAGCCCACCCGTCGGTCGGCCCCCACACCGTGACATCCCGCAGCTCGACGCCCCCGCCCGGCGTCGGAAAGACCTGATACCCGCGGTTGTGCGGGCCACGGATCCCGGGGTCGGCGCCGGGGAAGTACGTGGACCGCAGGCCGAGCGGGCGCAGGATCCGGTCCGAGACCTCCCGCTCGTAGGTGTGCCCGGTGACGCGCTCGACCAGCAGCCCCAGCACCGTGTAGTTGATGTTCAGGTAGTGCTGGCTGACGCCCGGCGCGAACTCCCGCTCCTTCGCCGTCGCGGAGGCCACCATGGAGCGCGGGGTGTGGACGTCGAAGCGGTGCGCGTACCACTCCTCCAGGTTCGCGCCCGGCAGATCCGCCGCGGGGATGCCGCTGGTGTGGTCGAGCAACCGGCGTACGGTCACCTCCCCGTACGAAGCCGGGATCAGGTCCGGCAGGTAGTGCCGGGCGGGGCGGTCCAGGGACAGCTTCCGCTCGCCCGCCAGTTGCAGCACCGCCGCCGCCGTGAACACCTTGGTCACCGATCCCGCGCGGAAGCGGGCCGCCGGATCCGCCGGCCGGCCCGAGGGCAGATCGTGCACTCCGGCACTGCCGCGCCACGACCCGTCGGTACCGCCGACCCGGACGAGCGCCGCCACGGTGTCCTGGTGCGGCAGCCCGGCGATCGCGGCGCGCAGGGCGCGGGCGTCCGGAGCGTCCTGGGGCCGGGGCGCTCCGGACACCGCCGGACCGGAGCCCGCAGCACTGCCGGCGGGGACGCTCGCGGAAACGGGCCCGGTCGCCCCGCCGGCGATGCCGAGGACCAGAGCGATTGCCAGGAGCGTGCGGACGGATCTGTTCACCGAGTGCCTCCGAAGGAGAGAAGTCGTCAACTGCGTCTCGACTCCATCCTGTTGGCCCGGCCGCCGCGGCGGATCACCCGCCCGGGCGGTCCTCGGCGTGGGTGCGGCTCCCGCGCCCGGGGGAGGGCGCGCCGACGACTCCCCCGTCCGAGGGAGCCACCAACCCGGTCTCGTAGGCGCAGATGACGGCCTGGACGCGGTCGCGCAGCCCCAGCTTGGACAGCACGTTGCCCACATGGGTCTTCACCGTGTGCTCGCTCACCACGAGGGCCGCCGCGATCTCCGCGTTGGACAGGCCGCGCGCCAGGTGCAGCAGGGTCTCCCGCTCCCGGGCGGTCAGGCCCTCCAGCCGGCCGGCCGAGGGCGCGGGCCGGCCCGCCGGGCGCGAGGTGTACTCGGCGATCAGCCGCCGGGCCACCGAGGGGGCGACCAGCGACTCCCCGGCGACCACCACCCTCACCGCGTGCACCAGGTCGTCCCGGCGCACGTCCTTGAGCAGAAAGCCGCTCGCACCCGCGTGCAGCGCCTCGTACACGTACTCGTCCGCGTCGAACGTGGTCAGCATGATCGTCCGGCAGGACCCCGCGGCGGCGATCTCCCGGCACGCCGCGATGCCGTCCAGCACCGGCATCCGGATGTCCAGCAGCGCGATGTCCGCCCCGAGCCGGTCCACCGCCGCCACCGCCTGCGCCCCGTCCCCGGCCTCCGCCACCACCTCGATGCCGGGCTGGGCGTCCAGGATCATCGCGAAGCCGCTGCGCACCAGCTCCTGGTCGTCGGCGACCACCACCCGGATCGTCACGTCCGCACCCCTTCGGCCCCGGGCGCCAGCGGCAGCCCGACGACCAGCTCGAAGCCCCGGCCGCCGGGGCCGCCACCGGCCCGTACGGTGCCGCCGTGCGCGGCGGCCCGCTCCCGGATCCCGATCAGCCCGAGCCCCTGGGTGGTCCCGGGCCCCTGCCCGTCGTCCCGCACCGTGATCGTCAACTCCCGCTCCCCGTATTCCATTTCCACGTCCACCTGGTCGGCCCGCGCATGCTTGACGACGTTCGTCAGCGCCTCCTGCACGATTCGGTACACCGTCGCCCCGGTGTCCTGCGGCAGCGGGCGGACCGTCCCGCTCGTCGTGCAGGTGATCTCCGGGCCGCCGCCGCGCACTCGCGCCAGCAGGGCCGGCAGCTCCGCGGGACCCGGCTGCGGCGAACGCGGGGCGGTCGCCCGCCCGGGGCTGTCCTCGCGCAGCACCCCGAGCATCCGGCGCAACTGCACCATCGCGTCCCGGCCCGTCTCGGAGATCGCGTCGAACGCGGCCTCCGCACGCTCGGGGGCGGAGCGGACCGCCACCGGACCGGCCTCAGCCTGCACGATCATCAGGCTCACCGCGTGCGAGAGGATGTCGTGCATCTCCCGCGCGATCCGGGCCCGTTCGCGAGCCGCGGCCCGCTCCGCCTCGATCGCCCGGCCCAGCTCCGCCTGCCGGGCCCGGTCCTCCACCGCCGCCACATAGGCCTTACGGGTGTGGCTGAGCCGCCCGAAGGCGTACGCGGCGCCGAACACGAAGAGGGAGAACAGCAGCTCCCGGGCTTCCCCCGTGTTCCAGGCCACCGACGGGAACACCGCCGCGCCGACCAGTACCGCGACGGCCGACCGCTTCCGGGGCGAGGACAGTTCGGCGACCGTGTAGAAGGTCACCAGACCGGCGTACGGCAGGGGCTGGCCCGGACCGTCGACGGCCAGCGTGTACAGTGCGCCGGCCGCGAGCGCCGCCAGCAGTACGGTGACCGGTGCGTGCCGGCGGGCGACCAGCGGCAGCACGGTCAGGGTCGTCAGACCGTACGCCGCCCAGGTCGCCTCCGGCAGGTCCGGTGCGCGCGGCACGACGAACGGCATGGTCACCGCGGCCTGCACCGCGAGGGTGATCCACAGATCGACGGCCCACGGCCCGCGCAGCCGTTCCGGCAGGCCCGAGAAGCGCATCAGGGCTTCCGGGCCACCACACCGAACTGCGCGACCTCCGGCTCCCGCGGGTTCGTACGCCAGCGGGAGCAGGAGACGATCCCCGGCTCCAGGATCTCCAGACCGTCCAGGAACGAGGCGAACTCCTCGCGGCCGCAGGCGGTGATGGGCGGTGTGGCGTTCTCGTTCCAGAAGCGCATCGCCGCCTCGTTGCCCTCGCCGCCCAGCTCCAGCGTCGGGTGGGTCAGCACCAGGTGGCTGCCCGACGGCACGGCCGCCATCAGGGTCCGCACAACGGCCCGCGCCTCGTCCGTGTCCAGCACGAAGTTCAGGATGCCGAGCATCATCACCGCGACCGGCCGGTCCAGGTCCAGGGTGGGCTCGGCGGCCCGCAGGATCTGCTCCGGGCGGCGCGCGTCCGCGTCGATGTACTCGGTCGCGCCCTCCAGCGAGCTGGTCAGCAGCGTGCGGGCGTGGGCCAGCACGATCGGATCGTTGTCGACGTACACGATGCGCGCGTGCGGCGCGGTGTGCTGGGCGATCTCATGGGTGTTGTTCCCGGTCGGCAGCCCGGTGCCGATGTCCAGGAACTGGTCGACGCCCGCGTCGCCCGCCAGATGCCGCACCACCCTGCCGAGGAACGCCCGGTCCGCGCGGGCCACTTCGCCGATGCTCGGATACATCCCGGTGACCTGGTCACCCACCGCCCGGTCCACCGGGTAGTTGTCCTCGCCGCCCAGCCAGTAGTTCCACACTCGGGCGTTGTGCGCGACGTCGGAACGTATCCGGGCGGGGGCGGCCTGCGGGCGGGGGTCCATGACGTCTGGCTCCTCGGTGACGGAGGGGCCCGCGTGCCGCGTGGGGCGGTGCGGCGGCGGGCGGTGCGGGCCCTCCATCATGCCGAACCGATCAAGAGCCCCCGCGCTCGGGCGAGTTGGCGAGGAGCCGGTGGAGCGTGTCGATCCGGTTGGTGGTGATCGAGTCGACGCCGCGCTCGATCAGCCGGCGCATCGTGCGCTTCGTGTCGGCCGTCCACGCGGAGACGAGCAGCCCGTCCCGGTGCGCCCGGTCCGTCAGCTCCCGGCTCACCAGGCCGAAGCGGTAGTTCAGCCAGCGCGGCTTCACCGCGGCCAGCAGCTCCGGGCGCGGCGGCGCCAGCGTGGTCCAGGTCAGGGCGATCTCGGCGGACGGGTCGGCGGCACGCACCCGCAGCATCGCGTCCGCGCTCGCGCAGTAGTACGCCCGCTCGCCCGCCCCGCATTCCCGGACCGTACCCACGATCTTCTTCACCGAGGCGTCCGTGGAGCCGGGCAGATCCACCATCACCCGGTGCGCCCCGACGGCGAGCAGCGCCTCGCGGAGCGTGGGCACCCCGCCGCCGGTCAGCTCCTTCAGCTCGGCGTGGTCCAGCCGGTCCAGACGCCGGTCGTGGCCCCACAGCCGCTCCAGCGTCGCGTCGTGCAGCAGGACGGGCACCCCGTCGCGGGTCACCCGCACATCGATCTCGACCGCGTCCGCCCCCCGTTCGAGGGCGGAGCGGATCGAGGGCAGGGTGTTCTCGCGCGCGAGATACGGATCGCCGCGATGCCCCACGGCGGTGACACGGGTGACGGTGTTGGCCATGGGGCCATTGTCGACGACCGGGTCAGCGGCCGGGGGTCCGGAACCAGTTCGTCGTGTACGTGTCGATCTCCTCGGCCAGCTTCCGCTTGCCCGCCTGGTCGAGGAACGAGGCCTCCACGGCGTTCTTCGCGAGGTCCGCGATGCCGCGCTCGTCGAGCTCCAGCAGCCGGGCGGCCACCGCGTACTCGTTGTTGAGGTCGGTGCCGAACATCGGCGGGTCGTCGCTGTTGACGGTCACCAGCACCCCGGCCCGGACCATCTCGCGGATCGGATGCAGCTCGATGTCGGTGACCGCGCGGGTGGCGATGTTCGACGTCGGGCAGACCTCCAGGGCGATACGGTGCTCGGCCAGGTGCTCCAGCAGCTTCGGGTCCTGGACCGAGCTGGTGCCGTGGCCGATGCGCTCGGCGCGCAGCGCGGTCAGCGCGTCCCAGACCGTCTGCGGCCCGGTGGTCTCACCGGCGTGCGGCACCGAGTGGAGGCCCTCGGCGATCGCCCGGTCGAAGTAGGGCTTGAACTGCGGGCGCTCCACCCCGATCTCCGGTCCGCCGAGGCCGAAGGAGACGAGCCCCTCGGGCCGCCGCTCCACCGCGAGCCGGGCGGTCTCCTCGGCCGCCTGGAGCCCGGCCTCGCCCGGAATGTCGAAGCACCAGCGCAGGACGACGCCCAGCTCGGCCTCGGCCGCCTTGCGGGCGTCCTCTATGGCCTCCATGAACCCGACCTCGGGAATGCCCCGGCGGGTCGAGCTGTACGGGGTCACCGTCAGCTCCGCGTACCGGATGTTCTGCCGGGCCATGTCCCGCGCCACCTCGAAGGTGAGCAGCCGGACGTCCTCGGGGGTGCGGACCAGGTCCACCACCGACAGGTAGACCTCGATGAAGTGCGCGAAGTCGGTGAAGGTGAAGTAGTCGGCCAGCGCCTCCGGGTCCGTGGGGACCTTGGAGTCCGGGTGGCGGGCGGCCAGCTCCGCGACGATCCGGGGCGAGGCCGACCCGACATGGTGGACGTGGAGCTCGGCCTTGGGCAGCCCGGCGATGAAGGGATGCGGATCGGTCATCGGAAATCTCCCGGTTCGGCGTGACGTCGGCCGGGCGTACCGGCCGCACCGATCATCGTAGGCGGGGTCCGGGGCGGTCAGCCCTGGCCGTAGCATGACGGGACCACGATGGGGGAGGCCCATGTCAGACAACACAGAGCAGCCCGGGGGCGGGGCCGCGCCGCGCGATCCATGGGCACCGCCGGACAGCGGCAGGGTGGAACTGAACAAGCCGGGTGCGCACACGCCGCCGCCCGCCGCGCACACGCCGCCGCCCGCGGTCCACGATCAGCCGACCGTGACGTCGATGCCGGCCGCCGGGGACGGCACCGGGCCCATACCCCAGCCGGGCTTCGGACCCGCGCCCTCGGACGTACCGCCGCCGCCGATCGGCCCGAACGGCCCCGGCCACGCGGCACCACCACCGGCCGCCGGTCACTACGGCTACCCGGCTCCGCCCGCGCAGCCGTACGGCGGCTACCCGGGCTACGGCGCCTACGGCATGGGGCCGGCCGCCTGGGGCCCGGCGCCCAACAACGGTCTGGGCACCGCCGCGATGGTGATCGGCATCATCTCGGTGGTCGGCTTCTGCATGTACGGCGTCAACATCGTCCTCGGCATCCTCGCGCTGATCTTCGGCATCATCGGCCTCGGCCGTGCCAAGCGCGGCGAGGCCACCAACCGGGGCATGGCGCTCGCCGGGGTCATCCTCGGCTCCGTCGGCATCGTCGTCGGCGCCGCGATCCTCGGCCTGATCATCTGGGCCGCCACGGACGCGGACAGCGACAGCGACTACGGCGACACCTACGACGACCCGTTCGCCACCTCGCTGGTCGTGGAGGACCGCCGCTAGGGCGGACCCGACAGGGACGTCTTGTCGATCCCGGCCGGGCAGGGACCACTCCCCGCCCGGCCGGGCGTCGTAGCGGCGCCCGTACGAAGACCGCCTCGGCCCCGCGCCCGTACCGTGGACGCCTCGGCCCTTCGCCCACCGGCGACGCCTCGGCCCCGCGCCCGTACCGAAAAGGGCTCAGCCCGCCCGCAGCCGGTCCCGTGCCTCCATCAGGGCGAAGCCCAGCAGATTCAGCCCCCGCCACTGCTGCGGCCGCTCCACCCGCTCGTCGTCCGCCGCGAGCCCGATGCCCCAGATCCGGTCCAGCGGCGACGCCTCCACCAGCACCCGGTCACCGGTGGACAGGAGATAGCCGCCCAGCTCCGGGTCCTGCCCGAACTTGTGCACGCTGCCCGCCACGACGAGGGCGAACCGCTCCCGTATCCACACGTCCTCGTCGAAGCCGCGCACGAGGCGCCCCGCCTTCTTCGCCGCCGCCGGGCTCTTCGCCGAGACCGCCGCCCGCTCCGCCTCCGGGTCGCCGAAGAGCCGCGCCTTGCCCGCCATCATCCAGTGCTCGGCGCTCGCATATGTCACCCCGTCCACCGTGAACGGCGACGGCCACCACTGACTGAGGCAGCTCGGCCCGATCCGTCCGTCCGGACGCGGCCGGTGTCCCCAGAACGGCAGAAACTTCACCCGCCTGCCCCGCGCCACGTCCGCCAGAAGCTCATCGATCGGTTCCATGCATGTGAGTGTGGCATCCGCCACTGACACTCCGTACGGGGATTTCCGCACCGACACGACACATGGTCGACAGATTCCGTCGCGTAACCAAAAGGCAACAACGGAATCACTTGTTGGGCTTGAACCCCTCTGTCAGGATCGGCACTCAATTCACGAAGAAGCTACGCCGACCCCGCCCAGCGGGTACAGCGGCGGAGGAGAGCGTCATGAGCAACGGCTTCCAGGTTCAGGACCGCTTCGCGGAAGGTGCGCAGTACATCGGCGGCAAGCTGCTCCCCGGCACGTCCGGCCGCCACCACGAGGTGGTGAACCCCGCGACCGGCGAGAGCGTGCTTCGCTACGAGCTGGCGGGCGCCGACGACGTGGACGCGGCCGTCGCCGCCGCCCGCGCCGCCTTCCCCGGCTGGTCCGGCGCGACGCCCGGCGAACGCTCCGAGGCGATGCACCGCTTCGCCGCCGTCCTCGCCGAGCAGGCCGACGACTTCGCGTACGCCGAGTCCCTCCAGTGCGGCAAGCCGATCAAGCTCTCCACCGAGTTCGACGTCCCCGGCACCGTCGACAACGCCGCCTTCTTCGCGGGCGCCGCACGCCATCTGGAGGGCAAGGCCGCCGCCGAGTACGACGGCGACCACACCTCGTACGTACGCCGCGAGGCGATCGGCGTCGTCGGCTCCATCGCCCCCTGGAACTACCCGCTCCAGATGGCCGCCTGGAAGGTCCTCCCGGCCGTCGCCGCGGGCAACACCATCGTCCTCAAGCCCGCCGAGCTGACCCCGCTCACCTCGCTGATGTTCGCCCAGGCCGCCACCGAGGCGGGCATCCCCGACGGCGTGATCAACATCGTCACCGGCGCGGGCAAGGACGCTGGTGAGCACCTCGTCGGCCACCCCGACGTCGTGATGACCTCCTTCACCGGCTCCACCGCCGTCGGCAAACGCGTCGCCGAGATCGCCACCGCCACCGTCAAGCGCCTCCACCTGGAGCTCGGCGGCAAGGCCCCCTTCGTGGTCTTCGACGACGCCGACCTGGAGGCCGCCGTCCACGGCGCGGTCGCCGGATCGCTCATCAACACCGGCCAGGACTGCACCGCCGCCACCCGCGCCTACGTCCAGCGTCCCCTCTACGACGCCTTCGTCCGGGACGTCGCCGCGCTCATGGAGACCGTCCGGCTCGGCGACCCCTTCGACGCGTCCACCGACCTCGGCCCGCTGATCAGCCACGCCCAGCGCGACCGCGTCGCCGCCTTCGTCGAGCGCGCCCGCGGCTACGCCCGCGTCGTCACCGGCGGCGAGGCCCCCGGCGGCGACCTCGCCGACGGCGCGTACTACCGGCCGACCCTCGTCGCGGACGCCGCCCAGGACAGCGAGATCGTCCAGTCGGAGATCTTCGGCCCGGTCCTGGTCGTCCTGCCCTTCGACACCGACGACGAGGGCATCGCGCTCGCCAACGACACCCCGTACGGACTGGCCGCCTCCGCCTGGACCCGCGACCTGTACCGCGCGAACCGCGCCACCCGCGAGATCCAGGCGGGCTGTGTGTGGGTGAACGACCACATCCCGATCCTCTCCGAGATGCCGCACGGCGGATACAAGGCCAGCGGCTTCGGCAAGGACATGTCGGCGTACTCCTTCGAGGAGTACACGCAGGTCAAGCACGTGATGTACGACAACACCGCGGTCGCCCGCAAGGACTGGCACCGCACGATCTTCGGGGACCGATAGCAGCTGCCGCACGATCGGGGCCCGTCCACGACGAGGGGCCCCGGCGGCCTCCCACCCGAAAGGGCAACAGCGTATGGAGAGTTACGAGCCCGAGCGCCTTTCGCCCGCCCAACTGGCGGCCATGAGGCGATCCTTGAACAGCGGCAGAGGCGCCCTCACCCGCCGCTCCCTGCTGCGCGCCTCCGGCATGGGCGCGCTCGCACTGGGCGGTACGGCCACCCTCGGCGCCTGTGGCATCCCGCCCGCCAAGCGCGCCGACGCCGGTGCGGCCTCCGACGACCACTCGGCCGAGGAGAAGGAAGTCACCTTCTCCAACTGGACCGAGTACATGGACGTCAGCGAGGACGAGAAGAGCCGGCCCACCCTGGAGGCGTTCACCAAGCGCACCGGGATCAGGGTCAAGTACACCGAGGACATCAACGACAACGTCGAGTTCTTCGGGAAGATCAAACCGCAGCTCGCGGCCGGCCAGAACACCGGACGCGACCTCATATGCGTCACCGACTGGCTCGCCGCCCGCATCATCCGGCTCGGCTGGGCGCAGAAGCTCGACCCCTCGAACCTTCCGCACGCCTTCGCCAACGTGTCCGCCCAGTTCCGCACCCCCGACTGGGACCCGGGCCGCGCCTACTCCTACCCCTGGACCGGCATCCCGACCGTCATCGCGTACAACGTGAAGGCGACCGGCGGCCGCAAGGTCGACTCGGTCACCCAGCTCCTCGACGACCCGAAGCTCAAGGGCCGCGTCTCCTTCCTCTCCGAGATGCGCGACTCCATCGGTATGACCCTGCTCGACCAGGGCAAGGACCCGGGGAAGTTCACCGACGCCGACTTCGACGGCGCGATCGGCCGCCTCCAGAAGGCCGTCGACAAGAAGCAGATTCGCCGCTTCACCGGCAACGACTACACCGCCGACCTCAGCAAGGGCGACATCGCCGCCTGCGTCGGCTGGGCCGGGGACATCATCCAGCTCCAGGCCGACAACCCGGACATCAGGTTCGCGATCCCGGCCGCCGGATACATCACCTCCAGCGACAACCTCCTGGTCCCCGCGCAGGCCCGGCACAAGACCAACGCCGAGAAGCTCATCGACCACTACTACGAACCGCCGGTCGCCGCCCAGCTCGCCGCGTACATCAACTACGTCTGCCCGGTCGACGGCGTACGCGACGAACTCGCCAAGATCGACAAGTCGATGGCCTCCAACACGCTGATCCTTCCCGACAAGGAGATGGCGGCGAAGTCCCGCTCCTTCCGCTCCCTGAGCACCGAGGAAGAGACCGCGTACGAAGAGAAGTTCGCCAAACTCATCGGCGCCTGACCAGGCACGCACCCACGCCAGGTCACCCCCTCCCTTCCCGAACTTCCCTGAACTCCCCCGAACACACTGGGACTGCGACCCATGACACAGCAGCAGCAGACCGCGGGCGGCGATGTCCGCCTCGCCGGGATCAGCAAGACCTACGGCTCCTTCACCGCCGTACAGCCGCTCGACCTGACCGTGCCGCAGGGCTCCTTCTTCGCCCTGCTCGGCGCGTCCGGCTGCGGCAAGACCACCACCCTGCGAATGATCGCGGGCCTGGAGGAGGCCACCACCGGCACGGTCTTCCTCGGGGACAAGGACATCACCGACCTGCCCCCGTACAAGCGGCCGGTCAACACCGTCTTCCAGAGCTATGCGCTCTTCCCGCACCTGGACATCACCGAGAACGTCGCCTTCGGACTCCGGCGGCGCGGTATCAAGTCGGTGAAGAAGCAGGTCGACGACATGCTGGAGCTGGTCCAGCTCGGCGACTTCGCCCGCCGCAAACCGCACCAGCTCTCCGGCGGCCAGCAGCAGCGCGTCGCCGTCGCCCGCGCCCTCATCAACCACCCGCAGGTCCTGCTGCTCGACGAACCGCTCGGCGCCCTCGACCTCAAGCTCCGCCGCCAGATGCAGCTGGAGCTCAAGCGGATCCAGACCGAGGTCGGCATCACCTTCGTGCACGTCACCCACGACCAGGAGGAGGCCATGACCATGGCCGACACCGTCGCGGTGATGAACGGCGGCCGCGTCGAGCAGCTCGGCGCGCCCGCCGACCTCTACGAGAACCCGCGCACCACCTTCGTCGCCAACTTCCTCGGCACCTCCAACCTCATCGAGGGCGAGATCGTGTCCACGGGCGGCGATCTGGTGGTGGCCGCGGGCGGCGGAAAGCTCACCCTGCCCCGCGAGCGATGTTCGGCCCCGACCACCGCCGGCGGCCGGCTCCTCCTCGGCATCCGGCCCGAGAAGATATCGCTGGCCCACGCGGACGACGCGGACGGCATAGCCGCCGGCCGCAACCGCGTCACCGGCCGCGTCACCGACTCCAGCTTCATCGGCGTCTCCACCCAGTACGTGGTCGAGAGCCCGGCCGGAACGGCCCTCCAGGTGTACGAGCAGAACATCGAGCGCGACACGCGCCTGGTCCCCGGCGCCGAGGTCGTCCTGCACTGGAACCCGGCCCACACCTTCGGACTCGACGCCGCCCAGGACATCGACGCGGGCGCGACCAGCGTGGAGGACGCGGAATGAGCGCCACCGAAGCGCCGCCCGCGCCCACCGCCGAACCCCAGGAGCCGCAGGGGCTGAAGCTCCGCAAGCCCTCCACCCGCAAACGGCTCGTTCCCTACTGGCTGCTGCTGCCCGGCATCCTCTGGCTGCTCGTCTTCTTCGCCCTGCCGCTCGTCTACCAGGCATCCACCTCCGTACAGACCGGCTCGCTGGAGCAGGGCTTCGAGGTCACCTGGCACTTCCAGACGTACGTGGACGCGCTGCGCGAGTACTACCCGCAGTTCATCCGGTCCCTGCTGTACGCGGGCACCGCCACGATCCTGTGCCTGCTGCTGGGCTACCCGCTCGCCTACCTCATCGCGTTCAAGGCGGGCCGCTGGCGCAACCTGGTCCTGGTGCTGGTCATCGCCCCGTTCTTCACCAGCTTCCTCATCCGTACGCTGGCGTGGAAGACGATCCTCGCCGACGGCGGCGCGGTCGTGGACGTGCTCAACACGCTGCACGTCCTGGACGTCACCAGCTGGCTCGGCTGGACCGAGTCCAACCGGGTCCTGGCCACTCCGATGGCCGTCGTCTGCGGCCTCACGTACAACTTCCTGCCGTTCATGATCCTGCCGCTCTACACCTCGCTGGAGCGGATCGACGGCCGGCTGCACGAGGCGGCGGGCGACCTCTACGCCACCCCCGCCACCACCTTCCGCAAGGTGACCTTCCCGCTCTCCATGCCCGGCGTCGTCTCCGGCACCCTGCTGACCTTCATCCCGGCCAGCGGTGACTACGTGAACGCGGAACTCCTCGGCTCCACCGACACCAAGATGGTCGGCAGCGTCATCCAGAGCCAGTTCCTGCGGGTCCTGGACTATCCGACGGCCGCCGCGCTCTCGTTCATCCTCATGGCGATCGTCCTGCTGGCGGTCACCTTCTACATCCGCCGCTCCGGGACGGAGGACCTGGTCTGATGCCCGTACTGCGCTGGATACGCCGGAACCTGATCGTCATCGCGGGTCTGCTGACCCTCGCGTACATGATCCTTCCGAACATCGTCGTGATGGTGTTCTCGTTCAACAAGCCGAACGGGCGTTTCAACTACGCCTGGCAGCGGTTCTCGCTGGACGCCTGGAAGGACCCCTGCGGCGTCGCCGACCTCTGCGGATCCCTTTCGCTCTCGCTCCAGATCGCCTTCTGGGCGACGCTGGGCGCCACCGCGCTCGGCACGGCGGTCGCCTTCGCGCTGGTCCGCTACCGCTTCCGGGCGCGCGGCGCGATCAGCTCGCTGATCTTCCTGCCGATGGCGATGCCCGAGGTCGTCATGGCCGCGTCGCTGCTCACGCTGTTCCTGAACATGGGCGCCCAGCTCGGCTTCTGGACCGTGCTGATCGCGCACATCATGTTCTGCCTCAGCTTCGTGGTGACGGCCGTCAAGGCGCGCGTCATGTCGATGGACCCGAGACTGGAGGAAGCCGCCCGCGACCTGTACGCCGGTCCGGTGCAGACCTTCGTCCGGGTGACCCTTCCGATCGCCGCACCGGGAATCGCGGCGGGAGCACTGCTCGCTTTCGCGCTCTCGTTCGACGATTTCATCATCACGAATTTCAACGCGGGCTCCACCGTCACGTTCCCCATGTTCGTCTGGGGTTCGGCACAGCGCGGCACGCCCGTGCAGATCAACGTCATCGGCACCGCCATGTTCATCATTGCGGTACTGGTGGTTCTCGTCGGCCAGCTGATCGCGAACCGGCGAAAGAGCACCGCTCGAACCTGAAAGTCCTGAAGGAGTTGGAAACCATGGCCCCAGCTGCCATGCGTACTGCCGCACAATCGATCGCCGGCGCCAAGCCGGTCTCCTACTGGCTCGACGACCCGGCCAAACCCGATGCGCTCCCGGCCCTCACCGGCGACGAGCACACCGACCTGCTGGTCATCGGCGGCGGCTACAGCGGACTGTGGACCGCGCTCAGCGCCAAGGAGCGCGACCCGGACCGCGATGTCGTCCTCATCGAGGGGCACGAGGTGGGCTGGGCCGCCTCGGGCCGCAACGGCGGCTTCTGCGCCGCGTCCCTCACCCACGGCCTGGCCAACGGCGTGGAGCGCTGGCCCGACGAGATCGCGAAGCTGGAGGAGCTGGGGGAGCGGAACCTCGACGCGATCGAGGCCGCCGTCGCCCGCTACGGCATCGACTGCGAGTTCGAGCGGACCGGCGAGATCGATGTCGCCACCGAGCCCCACCAGCTCGAAGAGCTGCGGGAATGGCACGAGGGGATCGTGAAGCTCGGCATCACCGGCGTGGACTTCCTGGACCGTGAGGCCCTGCGCGCCGAGGTCGACTCGCCCACCTTCCTCGGCGGGCTCTGGGACCGGCGCGGCGTCGCGATGCTGCACCCGGCGAAGCTCGCCTGGGGCCTGAAGCGGGCCTGCCTGGAGCTCGGCGTACGGATCCACGAGCACACCCGCGGTCTGGACCTCGTCCGCTCCGGTACGGGGATGGCGGTCCGCACCCCGTACGGCCGGATCTTCGCCCGTCGCGTCGCGCTCGGCACCAACATCTTCCCGTCGCTGGTCAAGCGGGTCCGGCCGTACACCGTGCCGGTCTACGACTACGCGCTGATGACCGAGCCGCTCAGCCCCGAGCAGCTGGCGTCCATCGGCTGGAAGGGCCGCCAGGGGCTCGGCGACAGCGCCAACCAATTCCACTACTTCCGGCTTTCCGCCGACAACCGAATCCTGTGGGGCGGATACGACGCGATCTATCCGTACGGAGGCCGGCTCAGCGCCGATCTCGATCAGCGCCCGGAGACGTTCCTGAAACTCGCGGAGCAGTTCTTCGACTGTTTTCCGCAGCTTTCCGGACTGAATTTCTCGCACGCCTGGGGCGGCGCGATCGACACCTGTTCCCGCTTCACGGCTTTCTTCGGAACGGCGCACCAGGGGCGGGTCGCGTACGCCGCCGGATTCACCGGGCTCGGCGTCGGCTCCACCCGCTTCGGCGCCGATGTGATGCTCGACCTCCTCTCCGGCGAGGAGACCGAGCGGACCCGGCTGGAGATGGTCCGCTCCAAGCCGATGCCCTTCCCGCCGGAGCCCTTCGCCTGGGCCGGTATCGAGATCACCAAGCGGTCCCTCGCCCGCGCCGACAGCAACGGCGGGCACCGCAACCTGTGGCTGAAGACCATGGACAAGCTGGGCCTCGGCTTCGACAGCTGACCCAGGTCACCACAGCTGTGACCCAGCTCACTACCAACTAGTAGCCTCAACCCGCGTCATAGTCGGCGCCGACCGCTCTCTCGCCTGTGTACGCACCGCAGAACCCTGCCGGTGTTCACGTCAACGGGAGGCTGGTCATGACTGGCTCGGAAACGAAGGCCGCGGTCGAGTGGCTGACATCGGTGGCACCGGACCCGGCCGCCTGTCGGTGGGAGTGGGAGCGCAATCCCCAGGGGATCGCGCTCCTGCCCGCCGGCAAGCGCTGGGACGTCCTGATCCTCCCGGGCGATCTCGGCTATCCGACGCTCGACGTCCTCACCCGGCTGATCGACCGACCGGGCCCCGTCCTCGCCGACTTCGGCGAGTCCCGCATGGGCTTCTTCGTCCCGCCGGGCACCGTCTCCCGCTGGATCGGCACCGGGATCAGGGGCTGCGGCCAGGGCACCTGGATCGTCGTCCCGTATCCGGGGCGGGCCACCGGGGGAGTGCGCTGGCTGGTCCCGCCGGACGGCTCGGGCACCCTCACCGACGCCGGAATCCTCGAACTCGCGATGCATGAGGCGGCGGGCGCCGCCGCCCGGGACGCCCGGGAGGAGCGACCGGAGGGCTGAGTCGGCCGCCAGAGGTCTTGACAACCTGATTGGTCTGGACCATGTTGTGCGCACGCCACACCCCCAATTTCCCCCTGCGCGGAGGCTGTTGTGGAACGCACCGGACCAACCGTCAGATTTTCCGGACTTCTGGCCGTCTGCTCGGCCACCCTGCTCGCAGCCGCCACGCTGGTCGCCTCCGCCCCGGCGGCGGGCGCCGCCGACGCGGATCTGGTGCGCAACGGCGGCTTCGAGGCAGGCCTGGACGGCTGGAACTGTGCGAATCAGAGCGGGGCGGCCGTCACCGCGCCCAAGCGCAGCGGCGGCTACGCGCTCAAGGCGACCCCGGCCGGCAACGACCACGCCAAGTGCTCCCAGACCATCACCGTCAAGCCCAACTCCTCGTACACGCTGAGCGCCTGGGTGCAGGGCAGCCACGTCTACCTCGGCGCGTCCGGAACCGGCACCACCGACGTCTCCACCTGGACCCAGTCACCCGACGCGTGGAAGCAGCTCACCACCACCTTCACCACCGGCCCCTCCACCACCTCGGTGAGCGTCTACACCCACGGCTGGTACGGCACCCCCGCCCACTACGTCGACGACCTCACCCTCATCGGCCCCGGCGGCGAGCCCGTCGTGGTCCCGGCCGTCCCCGCCGGTCTGAAGACCACCGCGCTCACCTCGTCGTCCGTGGCGCTCTCCTGGAACGCCGTATCGGGTGCGAGCGGCTACAACGTCTACCGCGGCGGTACGAAGGTGGCCACGGCCACCGGCCCGTCCGCCACCGTGACGGGCCTGACGCCCTCCACCGCGTACAGCTTCCAGGTCACCGCCACCAACGCGGCCGGCGAGTCCGCGAAGTCGACGGCGATCACGGCGACCACCACGGCAGGCGGCGGCGGAGGCGGCGACACCAAGCTCCCGGCCCGGGCGCTCGTCGGCTATCTGCACTCCAGCTTCGCCAACGGCTCCGGCTACACGCGGATGGCGGACGTGCCCGACTCCTGGGACGTCATCAACCTCGCCTTCGGCGAGCCCACCTCCGTCACCTCCGGCGACATCCGCTTCGCGCTCTGCCCGGTCGCCGAGTGCCCGAACGTCGAGTCCGAGGCGGAGTTCAAGGCCGCGATCAAGGCCAAGCAGGCGGCGGGCAAGAAGGTGCTGATCTCGATCGGCGGCCAGAACGGACAGGTGCAGCTCGGCACCACCGCCGCCCGGGACGCCTTCGTCACCTCGGTCTCGAAGATCATCGACACCTACGGTCTCGACGGCCTCGACATCGACTTCGAGGGCCACTCGCTCTCGCTGAACACCGGCGACACCGACTTCCGCAGCCCCACCACACCGGTGATCGTCAACCTGATCTCCGCGGTGAAGACCCTCAAAGCGAAGTACGGCCCGGACTTCGTCCTCACGATGGCGCCCGAGACCTTCTTCGTCCAGCTCGGCTACCAGTTCTACGGTTCCGGCCCCTGGGGCGGCCAAGACCCGCGCGCCGGTTCCTATCTGCCGGTCATCCACGCCCTGCGCGACGATCTGACCCTGCTGCACGTCCAGGACTACAACTCGGGCCCGATCATGGGCCTGGACAACCAGTACCACTCGATGGGCGGTGCGGACTTCCACATCGCGATGACCGACATGCTGCTCGCGGGCTTCCCGGTCGCGGGCGACACCAGCCGGGTCTTCCCGGGCCTGCGCCCCGACCAGGTCGCCATCGGCCTCCCGGCCTCCACCCAGGCGGGCAACGGCCACACCTCACCGGCCGAGGTCGACAAGGCGCTCGACTGCCTGATCAAGAAGACCTCCTGCGGCTCCTACCAGACCCACGGCACCTGGTCCGACCTGCGCGGCCTGATGACCTGGTCGATCAACTGGGACCGCTTCAACAACTGGGAGTTCAGCCGGAACTTCGACGCCTACTTCGGCAGCTGACCCACCACAGGGGCGCCAGCACCAACGGCCCCAGGCACCAACTGGCCAGCACGTCCAGCGGCCAGTGGTAGCCGTGCAGCACCAGACCGATGCCCGTCGCCGTGGTCAACAGGATCGCGGCGACGGGCATCATCCACGTCCGGGGCCAGGACGCCTCACGCAGCCACGCCGGGCGCGGCAGTGCCAGCAGCACCAGGGCCGAGGCCCCGTACGCCACGGCGGCCGTCGCCGTATGACCGGACGGGTAGTAGTTGACCGCCTCGGTCAGCGGGCCCTGCCGGGCGGTGGCCACCTTCAGCGGGATCACCAGCGCGGGCACCGCCGCCATGGTGAGGGCCGCGTACACGGCGAGCCGCAGGGCGCGGCACCACAGGGCGTACGCGATCACGACGGTCAGCACGGGAAGCGCCACCGCCGTCCCGCCGAGATCGGAGAGAACCTGGGTCAGCGCGGCCGGGCCCCGCCCGAAGAGCTTCGGGCCCACCCGCTCGTCCAGCCGCAGCAGCGGACCGTCGACGGCGACCTGCCAGGTGATCAGCGCGAAGAGGACCGCGAGCAGACCGAGGAAGCCGGAGACGTATCCGGAAACGAGGGGGGCCGGCCACCCGGGAACAGGGGGGGTTGTTCCGGGATGGCCGGCGAGATCGGTTCGCCGCGCGCCCCGGGGGGTGTGGGGCGGGCGGCCGTCCGATCGGTGAGGAGTCCCGGAGCCGGAGGCTCCGGTGTGCGCGAACGCACGCCCCGGACGGCGCTGGGGAAGCCCCGGCCCGGAGTCGGCCGCGATGTCCCGCGACCGAGGTGTTTCTCTCATCTGCAGAAACCGTACGGCAGCGGAAGGGCGGCGGACAGTCGCCACCGCCTCCCGCCATCGCCCCCGCACACGTTCTTCACAGGCCCTCACCCGGATGCCGGACGGAAGCGGCGAAAGACCGCCCCGTCCGCATTCCGGTTCGCTGAGATCTTCGACGGATCAGAGCTGACCGAAAGCCTGCTCGATCAGGTCGAGGCCCTCGTTCAGCAGGTCCTCGCCGATCACCAGCGGCGGCAGGAAGCGCAGGACGTTGCCGTACGTCCCGCAGGTGAGGACGAGCAGCCCCTCGGCGTGGCAGGCCTTCGCGAGCGCGCCGGCCGCCTCCGGGTTCGGGTCCTTGGTGCCGGACTTCACGAGCTCGATCGCGATCATCGCGCCGCGGCCGCGGATGTCGCCGATGATGTCGCCGTTCGGGAGCTTCGCCCGCATCTCCGCGAGGCGGCCCTTCATGACCTCCTCGATCCGCTTGGCCTTCCCGTTCAGGTCCAGCTCGCGCATCGTCTCGATGGCCCCGAGCGCACCGGCGCAGGCCACCGGGTTCCCGCCGTACGTACCGCCCAAGCCGCCCGCGTGCGCGGCGTCCATGATCTCGGCGCGGCCGGTCACGGCGGACAGCGGCAGACCGCCCGCGATGCCCTTGGCGGTGGTGATCAGGTCCGGGACGATGCCCTCGTCCTCGCAGGCGAACCACTGGCCGGTACGGCAGAAGCCGGACTGGATCTCGTCCGCGACGAACACGATGCCGTTGTCCTTGGCGAACTGCGCGATCGCCGGGAGGAAGCCCTTGGCGGGCTCGATGAAGCCGCCCTCGCCGAGCACCGGCTCGATGATGATCGCGGCGACGTTGTCCGCGCCGATCTGCTTGGTGATCTCGTCGATGGCCTGCGCGGACGCCTCGGCCCCGGCGTTCTCGGCACCGGTCAGCCAGCGGTAGCCGTAGGCGACCGGGACACGGTAGACCTCGGGCGCGAACGGGCCGAAGCCCTGCTTGTACGGCATGTTCTTCGCCGTCATGCCCATGGTGAGGTTCGTGCGGCCGTGGTAGCCGTGGTCGAAGACGACGACGGCGGTGCGCTTGGTGTAGGCGCGGGCGATCTTCACCGCGTTCTCCACGGCCTCGGCGCCCGAGTTGAACAGCGCGGACTTCTTCGCGTGGTCGCCCGGCGTCAGCTCGGCGAGCTGCTCGCAGACCTCGACGTACCCCTCGTACGGCGTGACCATGAAACAGGTGTGGGTGAAGTCCGCGAGCTGCGCGGAGGCGCGGCGCACGACGGCCTCGGCGGACGCGCCGACGGAGGTCACGGCGATCCCGGACCCGAAGTCGATCAGCCGGTTGCCGTCCACGTCCTCGATGATCCCGCCGCCCGCACGGGCGGTGAACACCGGCAGGGTGGAGCCCACACCTGCGGCGACGGCCGCGACACGGCGAGCCTGCAGCTCGACCGACTTCGGGCCGGGGATGGCAGTGACGACGCGGCGCTCCTGCGGGATTGCGGTCATGAGGGGCTCCTGGGGGGGTGTTTCGGACGCTGTTCTTCGCGGACGCTTTTCTTTCTGCAGGCTAGGGGCGGGGGAGGGGTGCGGGCATGCTCCGATCGGGAGTGGTGGGGGTGTGTCCTTGTCCTTGGCGGACAGATGGCGGGATGAGGCGGTCCGGGAACCGGGAATGACCATGAAGCGCTGAATCCGGGTACTAGATTGAGCGACTGCACCGAGATACCGCCTGGGCACGTCAGGGGAGCAGTGGCAATGGGCACCGAGGGCACGTACGACCCGCAGCGTGAGCAGGGCGGGCAGGGTGCGGACGATGCCGGCACGCGGTGGCTCGGCCATTCCCACGGGAGCGATGCCGCCGCCCGAGTGCCCCGTCCCACGCCGCCTCCGCCGCCGATGCCCCCGCTCCCGCCCCGGTCGCCCGCGGCGGTCTTCGATGTGCGGCACTGGCTCCGGGCGCATCGCGCGGACGCGGAGCCGGGCCTCTGGCGGTACGAGTACCGGCCGAGGCCGACCGGAGGCTCCGACGAGGTGCCCACCCGCGCTCTGGTCGTCGGCGCGCTCATCT
This sequence comes from Streptomyces sp. SID14515, assembly GCF_010548505.1. NCBI lineage: Bacteria > Bacillati > Actinomycetota > Actinomycetes > Kitasatosporales > Streptomycetaceae > Streptomyces > Streptomyces sp. SID14515. The sequence continues at coordinate 106,225 of NZ_JAAGMH010000136.1, forward strand.
CGATCGTCTGCGGGATCTTCGCGTGGGCGGTCTGGAGCACCGACTACATCGCGGTGCAGCGCCTCCCCCTGAAACTGTTCACCCCCTCCGACTGGTGGCGCGGTGAACCCGGACAGCCCGCGCGCACCGCCAGCGCCGTCTACAACAGCCTCTTCGCCGCCGTCCTGATCTATTTCTGCGGCAGGCTCGGCAACTGGCCGGCGCTGTACCGAAGGCTCGTGCTGGACCGGCCGCAGCCGGGCCGGGCGCTGGCCGCCGCGCTCACGGGCCTCCTGGTGGTGTGGATCGTCCTGGCGACGAACCTGCTCCCCTTCTTCTACGCGGCCCTTCACCTGCTGGTGCCCGTGTCCGTGCTCCGCGGGGACCCGGGCGTGGCTGCCGTGGTGGGAGTGGCTATCTACGCACTGATCGCGACGGCCCTGCTGTGGCCGTTCGCCCGGACGGGCGGCTGGCTGCAGCTCTCCCGGAAGCCCGGCCCCGCCGTTGCCCCTCCCGAGACCGAGACCGGGCCCGAGCCGAGGGAAGATCCCGCCGGGTGGCCGCGGCTGCGGGCGGCGGGGCAGCCCGGAGCCGCCGACCGGCTGGCTGCCGAGGTCGCGGGCGAGCGGTTGAACGACGTCGACTGCGCGAGGATCGACCATGCGTGGTCGCGTGTGGAGGCGGGCGCCCTTTCTCCCGGAGCTTTCGTCGACGGAGTGATGAAGCAGGGGGCGGCGGCCTGTCTGCATCCTTCCGGCGAACGCGACCTCCCGGTCCGCGCTGCCACCCACGATCTGCTGACCGCGCAGGTGAAGGTGGGCGTCTACGCGGAACACCCGCGCAATCCTTCCGCCCGGCGAGGCGCGGGAGCGGCTCTCGACCCTTCCGTGCTCGGCACCTCGCTCCTGGCCGTCGGACCCCACGGCTCCGACCGGACCCGACGCCTGGTGAGGCCGGTGGTGGAGTCGCTGTCCCTTCAGGCGCTGGCCGGGCGGGCGGCCGTGGTCGTCGTCGCCGCCCAGGGCGCCGATCTGGGCCCCGAGGACTCCTACGACGTCGTGGTGAAGATCGGTGACGCCGACTCGGTGTACGACCTCGATCTGTACGGCGGGATCACCGACCCCGACGAGGCCGCGATGCTCCTGTCCGAGGCCTTCACCGGTGATCTGCCGGACGTGGACAGCCGCCGGGCCGCCGTCACTCTGGGCCAATTGATCGGCCCCTTCAACGCCGCCCGCGGACGGTATCCGTCGCTGCCGGAACTCCGAGAGCTCCTCGACGGCGGCCGTCCGGCACTGGACCTGCTCCGCGGGGGCCTCCACGCGGAGGAGCACCGTTCCTATCTGCGGGAAGTCGACGCGCGCGAGCGCCAACTGGGTACGTCCGCGGACCTCAGCGGGGTGCTCGCGGACCGCATCGCCTTTCTCGACCGGCCCGCCTTCAGCGCGTTCTTCGACACCCGGGGCCGGTCACGGCCCTTCTCGCTGCGAGCCCTGGAGCATCCGGTCCGCGTCCGGATCGTGCTGCCGGAGCGGAGCCACCCCGAGGCTTCGCGCATTCTCACCCGGCTGGTCTTCGCGCAGTTCGTGTCCAGCGTCGGTGCGCGTCGTGACGCGTCGCTGTTCGCTGCGCTCGTGCTCGACGACGCCGCGAGCGCGATGACCACCGATTCGGTCCGGGCCCTGCAGCGCCTGCGGCAGCTGAACGCCGGAGCCGTCCTGGCGGTGCGATCCCTGGACGACGTGGGGCCGCATCTGCATGCCGCGCTGCTCGGCGCGGTCGGCTGCCTGATGACGTTCCCCGGCATCACCACCTGGGAAGGCAAGCGGTTCGCCGAGGCCTGGGGCAAGGAATGGGTCGAGACCCGCGAGGTCGCCCAGCACACGGTCTTCGCCGACCAGCCGTTCACCCGCGCCCTGCACGCCCTGCGCAAGCTCGTCACCGGCAAGGCCGTGACCACGGACGCGGTGACCGTACGGCAGGTCGAGCGGGAGCGCTGGTCGGCCTCGGAGCTGGCCTACTCCGTCCCCGCCGGGCACGCGGTCCTCTCCCTCACGACCGTCCAGGGCGAGCACGCACCCCCTCTCCTCGTCCGCCTCGACGGCTGAGACGCCTACCGGGAAGTAACGCGCCGGGCCACGGAGAGCGGTTACCCGCACCCTGCCGCCCTGGCAGAATCGGAGACAGCCGTTCATACGGGACGGCGCAATGCGGAGCCGTCGCGGCCGGGGATCCGGCCGTCCGTACGGCGGCGCCGTGACCTCGTCCCCGACCTTGAGGGTTCCCCGCCCATGCCCCCCACGCTCGCCTCGCTCGTCCAGCACTCGGCGCTCAAGCTCACCGTGCGGGCGGGCGCGGACCGGCTCGGCACGCCTGTGCGGTGGGCCCACGCCAGCGAGCTCGCCGACCCCGTCCCGTACATGGACGGCGGCGAACTCCTCCTGGTGACCGCCACCAACCTCGACGCCGAGAACGCCGAGACCATGCGGCGGTACGTGCGACGGCTGGCCGGAGCCGGGGTCGCCGGGGTCGGGTTCGGGGTCGGGGTGAACTACGAGGACATCCCGGCCGCCCTCGTGGACGCCGCCGAGGAGGCCGGGTTGCCGCTTCTCGAAGTGCCCCGCCGCACCCCGTTCCTCGCCATCAGCAAGGCCGTCTCCGCCGCCATCGCCGCCGACCAGTACCGCGCGGTCACCGCCGGCTTCGAGGCTCAGCGCGAGCTGACCAGGGCCGCGCTCGCCGGGGACGGGCCCGCCGATCTCCTCGCCCGGCTCGCCGCCCACATCGACGGCTGGGCCGCCCTGTACGACACCTCCGGCGCGGTCCTCGCCGCCGCCCCGGACTGGGCCGCCCGCCGCGCCGCCCGCCTCACCCCCGACGTCGAACGCCTCCGGGACAGACCCGCCCCCGCCAGCGTCGTCGTCGGCGACAACGAGGACCGGGTCGAGCTCCAGTCGCTGGGCACCGGCCGCCGGGCCCGCGGCGCGCTCGCCGTCGGCACCGGAGCCGCACTGGGCACCGCCGAGCGGTACGCCGTGCACTCCGCCGTCGCCCTGCTCACCCTCACCACCGCCCGCTCCCGCTCCCTCCAGGGCGCCGAACAGCGCCTGGGCGCCGCCGTCCTGCGCATGCTGCTCGCCGGGCAGCCCGACCACGCGCGGGCCGTCGCCGGGGACCTCTACGGCGGGCTGCTCGACGCCCCGTTCCGGCTGCTCATCGCCGAGACGGCCGTACCCGCCGGGTCCGAACTGCTCACCGAGACCATGGAGGCCGCCGCCGCCCGCTCCGGCGAGGCGCTGCTGATGGTCCCCGAGGGCGACCGCGTCGTCGTGCTCGCCGCGGACGGCGGCTCCGCCGTCGCCGCCTGCGCCTCCTACGCCGAGGCCCAGGACGACCGCGCCCCGCGCGAGGGCGGCGCCGAGGACAGCGACGTCGTGGTGGGGCTCTCCGCGCCCTCCGGCCCGATCGCCGTCGCCGCCGCGTACAAGCAGGCCGAACAGGCCCTCTCCGTCGCCCGCCGCCGGGGCAGGGCGCTGGTCGAGCACGAGGAGCTGGCCGCCGGATCCGTACTGCCGCTGCTCGCCGACGACGCGGTACGGGCCTTCGCCGACGGCATGCTCCGCGCGCTGTACGAGCACGACGCCAAGGGCCGCGGCGACCTCGTGGCCTCCCTGCGCGCCTGGCTCTCCCGCCACGGCCAGTGGGACGCCGCCGCCGCCGACCTGGGCGTGCACCGGCACACCCTGCGCTACCGGATGCGCCGGGTGGAGGAGATCCTCGGCCGCTCGCTGGACGACCCGGACGTCCGCATGGAGCTGTGGCTCGCCCTCAAGACGACCGAGGCGGCGACGCCCGCCGAGGAGTGAGCCGCCGCGCCGGACCGGTATTGCAACGACCGGTCCAAAACCCTAGAGTGCTGCCATGGCCCGACCGAGACAGTTCGACGAGGAACGGGCCCTGGACGCCGCGATGCGCGCATTCTGGGAGTACGGCTACGAGGCCACCTCCACCCAGGACCTGTGCGCCGCCACGGGGCTGGGGCGCAGCAGCATCTACAACACCTTCAGCAGCAAGCGCGAGCTGTTCTCGCGCTCGCTCGCGCGCTACCTGGACACCATGGCCGACGCCCAGGACGCCGTGCTGGAGGACGCCACCCGCCCGCCCGTCGAGCGGGTGCGCGCCCTGTTCGACAAGATCGTGGCCGATGAGTTCGACCACCGCCCCGGCGGCCGCAGCCTCGGCTGCCTGGGCGTCAACAGCACGGTGGAGCTGGCGGCCCGCGACCCCGAGGCCGCTCGGCTCCTGGACCGCGACGCCGCCCGCCGGCTGCGGACCCTGTCCGCCGTCATCGCCGCCGGGCAGCGCGACGGTTCCATCGCCGCCACGCGGGGCCCCGACGCCCTCGCCCGGTATGTCAACGCCGTCATCGGCGGCATGCGCGTCACCGCCCAGGGCGGAGCCGACCGCGCCGCGGTCCAGGCCGTCGCCGACACGGCCATGGACGCCCTGACCCGCTGAAGGTCACCCCGCCCGCCTGCCGTGTGAAGGCGGGCCGACCCATGCCCAAGTTTTGAACCGATCCATACAAAACAACGTCCGCGTACCGCACGCACCTACAGGGGGAACTCCGTGCCTCGTGCCGTCCACGTACTGGCCTTCGGCATCTTCGCCATGGTCACCAGCGAATTCGTCGTCGCCGGGCTGATGCCGCAGATGGCCGAAGGCCTCGGCGTCACCGTCCCGCAGATCGGCTACCTGATCACCGTCTTCGCCCTCTCCATGGCGCTCGGCGGCCCGCTGCTCTCCATCGCCCTGCTGCGGCTCCCGCCGAAGACCGCGCTGATGGTCCTCTTCCCGCTCTTCCTGGCCGGCAACGTGCTGGCCGCCACCGCGTCCGGCTACCCGGCGATGGTGGTCGCGCGCATCATCACCGGGGTCGTGTCCCAGGCCTTCTTCGGCGTCGCGATCTCGCTCGGCTCCCAGCTCACCCGCCCCGAGATACGCGGCCGGGCCGTGGCGGTCATCCTCAACGGGCTGATGCTCGGCACCCTGCTGGGGCTGCCGCTGGCCACCCTCACCGGCGAACGGTACGGCTGGCGAGCCGCGTTCTGGGCCATCTCCGCGCTGACGGTCGCCGCCGCCCTGTGCACCGCGATCGGCGTACGCCGGACGGGCCGGCCGGAGGGCAGCGGCACCTTCCGCTCCGAGCTGACCGCCTTCCGCGCACCCCGGCTCTGGCTCACCCTGCTGACCAGCACGATGGTCATCGGCGCGACCTTCTCCGCCTTCAGCTACCTCAACCCGATCCTCACCCGGGTCACCGGATTCTCCTCGGGCACGGTCCCGCTGCTGCTCCTGGCGTACGGCGCCGCCACCGTCATCGGCAACACCGTCGTCGGTCGGCTGGCCGACCGCCACACCCTCCGCGTCCTGCTCGGCGGCCTGTCCCTGAACGCCGCGTTCCTGGCCGGATTCGCCCTGCTGGCCCGGTTCGAGGCCTGGGCGGTGCTGTGCATGCTGGGCATCGGCCTCGTCGGGGTCACCATGAACCCGGCCCTGGTCACGCGGGTGCAGCGGACCGGCAACGCCCGCCCGCTCGTCAACACCGTGCACAGCTCCTTCATCACCCTCGGCGTGGTCCTCGGCTCCGCACTGGGCGGCCTGGGCCTCGACCGCTTCGGCCTGCGGGCCCCGCTCTGGCTCGGCGCGGGCCTCGCGGTGACCGGCCTGCTCACCCTCGTACCGGATCTGCTGCGGCGTACGGAGAAGCCGGGGAGGCCCGGAGAGGCCGGACCGGGCGGCCCCTCCGCCAATTCGGAGCACCCGGCACCCGCTCCGCTCCACGCCGGACAAACGCCCTGAGCGCCTCCCCGCCCTACCGTGGGACCACAGAGGGGAGCCTTCCGGGCGCCCACGACGTACGTGACCACCTCCTCACCGCATCCTCACGACCTCCGAAGGGCCGGAACCTCCATGACTTCGCCCCACGCCTTCTGGGTGGCCGGCCGCCGGGCCACCGGTGCCGACAGCTTCGACGTCACCAACCCGTACGACGGACGCCTCGTCGGCACCGTCAGCGTGCCGACCGACGCCCAGGTCGAGGAGGCCGTCGCCGCCGCCCACGCCGTACGCGACGAGTTCGCCGCCACCCCGGCGCATGTCCGGGCCGCGGCCCTCGACCACGTCGTACGGCGGCTGACGGAGCGCACCGAGGAGATCGCCCAGCTGATCTCGGCGGAGAACGGCAAGCCGATCAAGTGGGCGCGCGGCGAGGTCGGCCGGGCCGTGTCCGTGTTCCGGTTCGCCGCCGAGGAGGCCCGCCGCTTCAACGGCGGAGAGGCCCAGCGGCTCGACACCGACCTCGGCGGCACCGGCCGCCTCGGGCTGGTCCGCCGCTTCCCGCGCGGGGCCGTCCTCGGCATCGCGCCTTTCAATTTCCCCCTCAACCTCAGCGCCCACAAGGTGGCCCCGGCCATCGCCGTCGGCGCGCCGATCATCCTGAAGCCGGCCCCGGCCACCCCGATCTCCTCCCTCATCCTGGGCGAGCTGCTGGCCGAGACCGACCTCCCGGCCGGCTCCTGGTCCGTCCTGACGGTCCCGAACGACAAGATGCCCGCCCTGGTCCAGGACGAGCGGCTGCCGGTCATCTCCTTCACTGGCTCCGGCCCGGTCGGCTACGCGATCATGGAGTCGGTGCCCCGCAAGCACTGCACCCTGGAGCTCGGCGGCAACGGCGCGGCGGTCGTCCTCGGCGACTACGCCTCGGACGCGGACCTCGACTGGGCCGCCACCCGGATCGCCACCTTCTCCAACTACCAGGGCGGCCAGTCCTGCATCTCGGTGCAGCGCGTCATCGCCGACGCCTCGGTCTACGACCGACTGGTCCCGAAGATCGTCGCCGCCGTCGAGGCCCTGGTCACCGGCGACCCGGCCGACGCCACGACCGACGTCGGCCCGCTCGTCAGCGAGGACGCGGCCAAGCGCGTCGAGTCCTGGGTCGACGAGGCCGTCCAGGGCGGCGCGGAACTCCTCACCGGCGGCAAGCGCGACGGCGCCACCTACGCCCCGACGGTCCTGGCCGGCCTCCCCGACGACGTGAAGCTCTCCTGCGAAGAGGTCTTCGGCCCGGTCATGTCGCTCCAGAAGGTCGACGGCGAGGCCGAGGCGTTCGCCGCCGTCAACTCCTCCAAGTACGGCCTCCAGGCCGGCGTCTTCACCCACGACCTCCAGACCGCCTTCCGCGCCCACCGCGCCCTGGAGGTCGGCGGCGTGATCATCGGCGACGTCCCCTCGTACCGCGCCGACCAGATGCCGTACGGCGGCGCGAAGCAGTCCGGCGTCGGCCGCGAGGGCGTCCGCTACGCCATGGACGACTACACCTACGAGCGCGTCCTGGTCCTCACAGGCCTCGCCCTGTAACACCCCGGACGACCCCGCCCGCGCCCCCGCCTGGACAGCGGGTGCGGGCGGGGGCGCGAAACGGACGGCCCGAACCCACTGTGCGGGGGTTCGGGCCGTCCGCGTGTTCGTGCGCGGGGGCTGGTGCGGGTGCCGAACCACGGGTACACGGGTTACATACGGACCAGTAAGCAGCGACTAGCAGTCCGCGCGTCCAGGTCCAGGTGCCCATCCGTCCGGTGACGCGCGGCGAGGTGAGGTCCCTCATGTCCGCACCACACAACACCCCCCAGGTGCCCAAGGCCCCCAAGGTGACCGAACGCGAAGCGCGGCGGGTCGCCGAGGCCGCCCGGGAGCAGGACTGGCGCAAGCCCAGCTTCGCCAAGGAGCTGTTCCTCGGGCGCTTCCGGCTCGACCTGATCCACCCGCACCCCCTGCCGCCGCCCGACGACATCCGGCGCGGCGAGGAGTTCCTGGCGCGGCTGCGGGCGTTCTGCGAGGCACACATCGACAGTGCGCGGATCGAGCGCGAGGCGAGGATCCCCGACGAGGTGATCAGCGGGCTCAAGGAGCTCGGCGCGCTCGGGATGAAGATCGAGACCAAGTACGGCGGGCTCGGACTCACCCAGGTGTACTACAACAAGGCGCTCGCCCTCGTCGGCTCCGCCAGCCCCGCGATCGGCGCGCTGCTCTCCGCGCATCAGTCGATCGGCGTACCGCAGCCCCTGAAGATCTTCGGCACCCAGGAGCAGAAGGATGTCTTCCTGCCCCGGCTGGCCACCACCGACATCTCCGCCTTCCTGCTGACCGAACCGGACGTCGGCTCCGACCCGGCCCGCCTCGCCACCTCCGCGGTGCCCGACGGGCCGGACTACGTCCTGGACGGGGTGAAGCTCTGGACCACCAACGGGGTCGTCGCCGATCTGCTCGTGGTCATGGCCCGGGTGCCCGCCTCCGAGGGGCATCCCGGCGGCATCACCGCGTTCGTCGTCGAGGCCGACGCACCGGGCGTCACCGTGGAGCACCGCAACGCCTTCATGGGCCTGCGCGGCATCGAGAACGGCGTCACCCGCTTCCACCGGGTCCGGGTCCCCGGCGCCTGCCGGATCGGGCCCGAGGGGGCCGGGCTGAAGATCGCCCTGACCACCCTCAACACCGGCCGCCTCTCGCTGCCCGCGATGTGCGTGGGCGTGGGCAAGTGGTCCCTGAAAATCGCCCGCGAATGGTCCGCCGTACGCGAGCAGTGGGGCCGGCCGGTCGCCAAGCACGAGGCGGTCGGTACGAAGATCTCGTTCATCGCGGCCACCACCTTCGCCCTGGAGGCCATCGTCGACCTCTCCTCGCAGATGGCCGACGAGGACCGCAACGACATCCGTATCGAGGCCGCCCTCGCCAAGCTGTACGGCTCCGAGATGGGCTGGCTGATCGCCGACGAACTGGTCCAGATCCGCGGCGGGCGCGGATTCGAGACCGCCGAGTCGCTGGCCGCGCGCGGGGAGCGGGCCGTACCGGCCGAGCAGATGCTCCGCGACATGCGCATCAACCGGATCTTCGAGGGCTCCACCGAGATCATGCACCTGCTGATCGCCCGCGAGGCCGTCGACGCCCACCTCAAGGTCGCGGGCGACATCATCGACCCCGACAAGCCGCTCGCCGACAAGGCCAGGGCGGGCGCCAACGCGGCCGGGTTCTACGCCCGCTGGCTGCCTCAGCTGGTGACGGGCGCCGGGCAACTCCCGCGTACGTACGGTGAGTTCCACCCGGCCGGGCACCGCGACCTCTCCGGCCACCTCCGGTTCGTCGAGCGGTCCTCGCGCAAGCTCGCCCGGTCGACCTTCTACGCCATGTCCCGCTGGCAGGGCCGGATGGAGACCAAGCAGGGCTTCCTCGGCCGGATCGTCGACATCGGCGCGGAACTCTTCGCGATGAGCGCCGCCTGCGTCCGCGCCGAGCACCTGCGCAGTGCGGGGGAGCACGGGCGGGAGGCGTACCAGCTCGCCGACGCCTTCTGCCGGCAGTCCCGCATCCGGGTGGAGGAGTTGTTCGGCCGCCTGTGGTCCAACACCGACGACCTCGACCGGCGCGTCGTCGACGGCGTGCTGTCGGGTACGTACACCTGGCTGGAGGAGGGCGTCGTCGACCCCAGCGGCGAAGGCCCCTGGATCGCGGACGCCACCCCCGGACCCTCCGTCCAGGAGAACCGGCACCGGCCGGTGCGTTAGGGGCTGTCCTACGGGGTGCGTCCACCGCGTCCACGCACCGGACGCACCCCGTACGCCCCACCCGCCGCAGGGCAGGATGAGGGCCGTGACCGTCATCGACATCCCCGGCTCCAAGTCCGTCACCGCCCGCGCCCTCTTCCTGGCCGCCGCCGCGGACGGCACCACCACCCTCCTGCGGCCGCTGCGTTCGGACGACACCGAGGGCTTCGCCGAAGGGCTGAAGAGCCTCGGGTACGCGGTCACGCAGGAGGCCGACCGCTGGCATGTCGAGGGCCGCCCGGCCGGGCCCGCCGCCCCCGAGGCCGACGTCTACTGCCGCGACGGCGCGACCACCGCCCGCTTCCTGCCCACCCTCGTCGCGGCCGCCGCCTCCGGCACGTACCGCTTCGACGCCTCCGCCCAGATGCGCCGCCGCCCCCTCGCCCCGCTCACCCGGGCCCTCACCGCCCTCGGCGTCGACCTGCGCCACGGAGAAGCGGAAGGGCACCATCCGCTGACGGTGCGCGCCGCCGGGATCGAGGGCGGCGAGATCGACCTGGACGCGGGGGAGTCCTCCCAGTACCTCACCGCGCTGCTGATGCTCGGACCGCTCACCGCGAAGGGTCTGCGCATCGAGGTCGGCGAGCTGGTCTCCGCGCCGTACGTCGAGATCACCCTCGCGATGATGCGCGACTTCGGCGTGCGGGTGGAGCGGGAGGGGAACACCTTCACCGTGCCTCCCGGCGGCTACCGGGCCACCGCCTACGCCGTCGAGCCCGACGCCTCCACCGCGAGCTACTTCTTCGCCGCCGCAGCCCTCACCGGCCGCGAGGTCACCGTCCCCGGCCTCGGCACCGGCGCGCTCCAGGGCGATCTGCGCTTCGTCGACGTCCTGCGGGACATGGGCGCCGAGGTGGCGGTGGGCGCCGACGCCACCATCGTCCGCTCCACCGGCCGGCTGCGCGGCCTCACCGTCAACATGCGCGACATCTCCGACACCATGCCGACCCTCGCCGCCATCGCGCCGTACGCGGACGGGCCCGTACGGATCGAGGACGTCGCCAACACCCGGGTCAAGGAGTGCGACCGGCTGGAGGCGTGCGCCGAGAACCTGCGCGCCATGGGCGTCACCGTGCACACCGGGCCCGACTGGATCGAGATCCACCCCGGCACGCCGAAGCCCACCGGGATCGCCACCCACGGCGACCACCGCATCGTGATGTCCTTCGCCGTCGCCGGACTGCGCACACCGGGTCTGACGTACGACGACCCCGGCTGCGTACGCAAGACGTTCCCGCGCTTCCACGAGGTCTTCCAGGACTTCGCGGACGGCCTTGTGGCGCGCTGACCGGAGGAGGCGGCGCGACCCGCACGGGACGCGCTGTCCCCACGCACAGCCGGAGCGGCAACAATGGGGGCATGAGCGACAGCCCCGCCCCCCTCGCCGATCCGCATCTCATCTTCGACGCCGCGGACGGCCGCCGGGATCTCGTGATCCTCGGCTCCACCGGGTCCATCGGCACCCAGGCCATCGACCTGGTCCTGCGCAACCCCGACCGCTTCCGGGTCACGGCGCTCTCGGCCGCAGGCGGCCGGGTCGCGCTGCTGGCCGAGCAGGCCCGCCGACTGCGCGTGAACACGGTCGCCGTCGCCGCCGAGGACGCGGTCCCCGCCCTGCGCGAGGCGCTGCGGGAACAGTACGGGGCCGGGGAGCCGCTCCCCGAGATCCTGGCCGGACCCGACGCGGCCACCACCCTCGCCGGAAGCGCCTGCCACACCGTGCTCAACGGCATCACCGGCTCCATCGGGCTCGCCCCGACCCTGGCCGCGCTGAAGGCCGGCCGCACGCTCGCCCTCGCCAACAAGGAGTCGCTGATCGTCGGCGGCCCGCTGGTGAAGGCGCTCGCCGCCCCCGGCCAGATCATCCCGGTCGACTCCGAGCACGCCGCGCTCTTCCAGGCGCTGGCCGCCGGCACCCGCGCCGATGTCCGCAAGCTCGTCGTCACCGCGTCCGGCGGACCCTTCCGGGGCCGTACGCGCGCGGAACTGGCCGACGTCACCCGGGAGCAGGCACTCGCCCACCCGACCTGGGCGATGGGCCCGGTGATCACCATCAACTCCGCGACCCTGGTCAACAAGGGACTGGAGGTCATCGAGGCGCACCTCCTCTACGACGTCCCGTTCGACCGGATCGAGGTCGTGGTCCACCCGCAGTCCTACGTGCACTCCATGGTCGAGTTCAGCGACGGCTCCACGCTCGCCCAGGCCACCCCGCCGGACATGGGCGGCCCCATCGCCATCGGTCTCGGCTGGCCCCAGCGGGTCCCGGACGCGGCCCCCGCCTTCGACTGGTCGAAGGCCTCCAGCTGGGAGTTCTTCCCGCTGGACACCGAGGCCTTCCCGTCGGTCGGTCTCGCCCGGCACGTCGGCACGCTCGGCGGCACCGCGCCGGCCGTTTTCAACGCGGCGAACGAGGAATGCGTCGACGCCTTCCTCGCCGGACAGCTGCCCTTCAACGGAATCATGGATACGGTCACCGCTGTGGTGTCCGAACACGGCACCCCCGCCCCGGGAACCTCGCTCAGCGTCGCGGACGTCCTCGAAGCGGAAACCTGGGCCCGCTCACGGGCCCGGGAACTCTCGGCGAAAGCGACAGCGGAGGCGCGCGCATGAGTCTGACCTCGGTCCTGCTGACGGTCCTGGGGATCGCCGTCTTCGTCGTGGGCCTGCTCTTCTCCATCGCCTGGCACGAGCTGGGCCACCTCTCCACGGCCAAGATGTTCGGCATCCGGGTGCCGCAGTACATGGTCGGCTTCGGCCCGACGATCTGGTCGAAGAAGAAGGGCGACACGGAGTACGGCATCAAGGCCATCCCGGCCGGCGGCTACATCCGCATGATCGGGATGTTCCCGCCCGGACCCGACGGCCGCCTCGAAGCCCGCTCCACCTCCCCGTGGCGCGGCATGATCGAGGACGCCCGCTCCGCCGCCTTCGAGGAGCTGGAGCCGGGCGACGAGAAGCGGCTCTTCTACACGCGCAAGCCGTGGAAGCGCGTCATCGTGATGTTCGCCGGCCCCTTCATGAACCTGATCCTCGCGGTCGCCATCTTCATGGGCGTCGCGATGACCTTCGGCTTCCAGACCCAGACCACCGAGGTCGGCGGCGTCCAGCAGTGCGTGATCGCGCAGAGCGAGAACCGCCAGAAGTGCAAGCCCACCGACGACGTCTCGCCGGCCAAGGCCGCCGGGCTCCAGGAGGGCGACAAGATCGTCGCCTTCGCCGGGACGAAGGTCGACGACTGGGCGACGCTCTCGGACCGCATCCGCGAGACGGTCGGCCCCGCCGCCATCGTCGTCGAACGCGACGGCAAGGAAGTGACCCTCAACGCCGTCCTGCTCAAGAACGACGTCGCCGAGAAGGACAGCAACGGCGAGGTCATCCCGAAGAAGTTCGTCAAGGCGGGCTACCTCGGCTTCGCCGCGAAGACCGAGATCGTGCCGCTCGGCTTCGGCGATTCCGTCGTCCGCATGGGCGACATGATCGAGAACGGCGTCGACTCGATCATCGCCCTGCCCGGCAAGATCCCGGCCCTGTGGGACGCCGCCTTCAGCGACGGTGAACGCGCCGACGACTCGCCGGTCGGCGTGGTGGGCGCGGCCCGGATCGGCGGCGAGGTGATGAACCTCGACATCCCGGCGCAGAACCAGGTCGCGATGATGCTGTTCCTGCTCGCGGGCTTCAACCTCTCGCTGTTCCTGTTCAACATGCTCCCGCTGCTCCCGCTCGACGGCGGGCACATCGCGGGCGCGCTCTGGGAGTCGCTGCGGCGCAATCTGGCCAAGGTCTTCCGGCGCCCCGACCCGGGCCCGTTCGACGTGGCCCGGCTGATGCCGGTCGCCTATGTGGTCGCCGGACTCTTCATCTGCTTCACGCTGCTGGTCCTGGTGGCCGACATCGTGAACCCCGTCAAGATCACCTGATCGTCCCTTCCGTCCCACGGGTTGCGGCCGGGCACACGCGTTGTGTCCGGCCGCTCACCAATGGGTGGACATGTCGACACGGTGCGGCCGTCCCGGCTCCGGTGCCGTAACCTCGAAGGCTGGAGCCCGCCGATCTCGGGACCTTGATCCACACCTTGGGGATGCACAGCGCATGACTGCGATTTCTCTCGGAATGCCGGCCGTTCCGACCAAGCTCGCCGACCGAAGGGTCAGCCGACAGATCCAGGTCGGCACGGTCGCGGTCGGCGGCGACGCACCCGTATCCGTGCAGTCGATGACGACGACACGTACGTCGGACATCGGCGCGACGCTCCAGCAGATCGCCGAGCTGACGGCGTCCGGCTGCCAGATCGTCCGGGTCGCGTGCCCGACGCAGGACGACGCCGACGCCCTCGCCACGATCGCCCGGAAGTCGCAGATCCCGGTGATCGCCGACATCCACTTCCAGCCGAAGTACGTCTTCGCCGCGATCGACGCGGGCTGCGCGGCGGTCCGGGTGAACCCGGGCAACATCAAGCAGTTCGACGACAAGGTCAAGGAGATCGCGAAGGCGGCCTCCGAGACCCGCACCCCGATCCGGATCGGCGTCAACGCCGGCTCCCTGGACGCGCGGCTGTTGAAGAAGTACGGCAAGGCCACCCCCGAGGCGCTCGTCGAGTCGGCCCTCTGGGAGGCGTCGCTCTTCGAGGAGCACGGCTTCGGCGACATCAAGATCTCGGTCAAGCACAACGACCCGGTCGTCATGGTCAACGCCTACCGCCAGCTCGCCGCCCAGAGCGACTACCCGCTGCACCTCGGCGTCACCGAGGCCGGACCGGCGTTCCAGGGCACCATCAAGTCGGCCGTCGCCTTCGGCGCCCTGCTCTCCGAGGGCATCGGCGACACCATCCGCGTCTCGCTCTCGGCCCCGCCGGCCGAGGAGGTCAAGGTCGGACTCCAGATTCTGGAGGCGCTGAACCTCAAGCAGCGCCGCCTGGAGATCGTCTCCTGCCCGTCCTGCGGCCGCGCCCAGGTCGACGTCTACAAGCTCGCCGACCAGGTCAGCGCCGGACTGGAGGGCATGGAGGTCCCGCTCCGCGTCGCCGTCATGGGCTGTGTCGTCAACGGCCCCGGCGAGGCCCGCGAGGCCGACCTCGGCGTCGCCTCCGGCAACGGCAAGGGCCAGATCTTCGTGAAGGGCGAGGTCATCAAGACCGTCCCCGAGTCGAAGATCGTCGAGACCCTCATCGAAGAGGCCATGAAGATCGCCGAGCAGATGGAGAAGGACGGCATCGCGTCCGGCGAGCCCCAGGTCTCCATCGGCGCCTGACCAGCCCCTTTCCACATCTTCACCGCCCCGCCCGGCCCCGTGCCCGGCGGGGCGGCGGCGTACCGGGGCCCGTCCAGGAAAGCGGGCTCCCGGACTCGAGCGGCGTTCGAGGGCCGTGTTGGGTACAGTGCGGAAATCAGCAGACCGCATGGTGAGGCCCCCTCGTGTTGACGCAGACCACCACCCGGGTCCTCGAACCCAGCGACCTCGGCGCCGCGCTCGCCATCCTGGAGAGCGAGCCCGTGGCCAACGCCTTTGTGACGTCCCGCGTGCAGGTCGCGGGACTCGACCCGTGGCGCCTCGGCGGCGAGATGTGGGGCTGGTACGCCGACGGCAGGCTCCGCTCCCTGTGCTACTCCGGCGCCAACCTCGTCCCCATCTGCGCCGGCCCCGAGGCCGTGCGCGCCTTCGCCGACCGGGCCCGCCGGGCAGGCCGCCGCTGCTCCTCCATCGTCGGCCCCGCCGAACCCACCACCCAGCTGTGGCGGCTCCTCGAACCCAGCTGGGGCCCCGCCCGCGAGGTCCGCGGCAACCAGCCCCTCATGGTCACCGAGAGCCTCTCCGCCGACGTCACGCCCGACCCGCTCGTCCGCCGCATCCGCAAGGACGAGACCGAGATCCTGATGCCGGCCTGCGTGGCGATGTTCACCGAGGAGGTCGGCATCTCCCCGCTCGCCGGCGACGGCGGCCTCCTCTACCAGGCCCGCGTCGCCGAACTCATCGGCACCGGCCGCTCCTTCGCCCGCATCGACGACGGCAAGGTCGTCTTCAAGGCGGAGATCGGCGCGGCCACCTCCCAGGCCTGCCAGATCCAGGGCGTCTGGGTCGCCCCCGAACACCGCGGCAAGGGCCTCTCCGAAACGGGCATGGCCGCCGTCCTGCGCTACGCCCTGGCCGACGTCGCCCCCGTCGTCAGCCTGTACGTGAACGACTACAACACCCCCGCCCGCAAGGCCTACCGCCGCGTCGGCTTCCGCGAGGTCGGCGCGTTCATGAGCGTCCTGTTCTGAGCCGCCACGCTTACCCGGGCGTCCGCCCCGGCCAGTAGGGTTCCGGCATGGCAGCCCCCGGAGAAGGCCCCGCAGCACCCGACGTCGAGATCGGCCCCGTCGACCTGGCCGCCCGCGTCGACGAAGCCCTGCACGTCCAGGCGGCCGCCTTCGGACTGAGCCAGGACGAGATCGACGTACGCCGCCACATCGTCCTCAGGCACCTGGAACACCCCCACGCCCGCGCGCTCGGCGCCCTCGCGCCCGACGGGCGGCTCGTCGGCTTCGTCTACGGGCTGCCCAACGACCGCGCCCAGTGGTGGTCCACCGTCGTCGAGCCCTATCTGCGGGCCACCGGCTCCGACGGCTGGCTCGACGACTCCTTCGTCATCACCGAACTCCACGTCCACCCGGACCACCAGCAGCACGGCATCGGCCGCACCCTGATCACCGCCATCACCGACGCCGTCGGCCACCCCCGGTCGATCCTCTCGGCGATCGACAAGGACAGCCCGGCCCGCACGCTGTACCGCTCGCTGGGCTACCGCGACCTGGCCCGCCAGGTCGTCTTCCCGAGCGCCCCGCAGCCGTACGCGGTCATGGGCGCGCCCCTGCCGCTGCTGCGCCCGAGCTGAATGGATTACCGCCCGCCCGCGCCGCCCGGTTAACCTCGGGCTCACCACTTTCGCGAGCAGGAGTTCACCATGGCCCAGGTCCAGCGCATGTCCCGATTGATGATCAAGACACTGCGCGACGACCCGGCGGACGCCGAGACGCTCAGCCACAAGCTGCTGGTCCGCGCCGGGTACGTGCGCCGCAACGCGGCCGGCATCTGGTCCTGGCTGCCGCTCGGCAAGAAGGTCCTGGACAACATCTCCAACGTGGTCCGCGAGGAGATGGACGCCATCGGCGCTCAGGAGGTCCTGCTGCCCGCCCTGCTGCCCAAGGAGCCCTACGAGGCGTCCGGCCGCTGGGAGGAGTACGGCGACCTGCTCTTCCGCCTCAAGGACCGCAAGGGCGGCGACTACCTCCTGGGCCCGACCCACGAGGAGATCTTCACCCAGACCGTCAAGGACCAGTGCACGTCCTACAAGGACCTGCCGGTCATGCTCTACCAGATCCAGACGAAGTACCGCGACGAGGCCCGCCCCCGCTCCGGCGTGCTCCGCGGCCGCGAGTTCCAGATGAAGGACTCGTACAGCTTCGACACCACCGACGAGGGCCTCGCGCACTCCTACGCCCTGCACCGGGCCGCGTACATCAAGATCTTCGAGCGCCTCGGCCTGGACCACCGCATCGTCTCCGCCGTCTCCGGCGCGATGGGCGGCTCGGCCTCCGAGGAGTTCCTGGCGCCCGCCGCCGCCGGTGAGGACACCTTCGCGGACTGCCCGAACTGCGACTACGCCGCCAACACCGAGGCCGTGACCTTCGCGCTCGCCCCGGTCGACGGCTCGGCGCACGGCGCGGTCGAGGAGCTGGACACCCCCGACACCCCGACCATCGAGACCCTCGCCGCGCACCTCGGCGTCCCCGCCTCCGCCACCCTGAAGAACCTGCTGGTCAAGGTGGACGGCGAGATCGTCGCCGTCGGCGTCCCCGGCCACCGCGAGGTCGACCTCGGCAAGCTCGGCGAGCACCTCGCGCCCGCCGTCGTCGAGCTGGTCACCGCCGAGGACTTCGTCGGCCGTGACGACCTCGTACGCGGCTATGTCGGCCCCCAGGGCCTGGAGAAGGTCCGCTACCTCGCCGACCCCCGCGTCGCCCCCGGCACCTCCTGGATCACCGGCGCCAACAAGGACGGCAAGCACGCCAAGAACGTCGTCGCGGGCCGCGACTTCGAGGTCGACCAGTACCTCGACGTCGTCGTCGTCGAGGAGGGCGACCCCTGCCCCAAGTGCGGCACCGGCCTCACCCTGGACCGCGCCATCGAGATCGGCCACATCTTCCAGCTCGGCCGCAAGTACGCCGACACCTTCCAGCTCGACGTGCTCGGCCAGCAGGGCAAGCCCGTCCGCGTCACGATGGGCTCGTACGGCATCGGCGTCTCCCGCGCGGTGGCCGCCCTCACCGAGCAGACCGCCGACGACAAGGGCCTGTGCTGGCCCCGCGAGATCGCCCCGGCCGACGTCCACGTCGTCGCCGCGGGCAAGGCACTCCAGACGGAGCTGGCCCTCGACGTCTCGGAGAAGCTCAACGCGGCCGGCCTGCGCGTCCTGGTCGACGACCGCCCCGGCGTCTCGCCCGGCGTGAAGTTCACCGACTCCGAGCTCATCGGCGTGCCCAAGATCCTCGTCGCGGGCCGCCGCTCCGCCGACGGCGTCCTGGAGTTGAAGGACCGCCGCACCGGCGAGCGCGAGGAGCTGACCGTCGACGAGGCGATCGCCCGCCTGACGGCCGACCTGGCCTGACCGGTAGATCGCCCACATCGCGTACGAGGAGGGCCCCCGCGCTGCGTTGCGCGGGGGCCCTCCTCGTATGTACGCCGGACCGCTACAGCCAGCCCGCGAACTCCAGGTTGACCTCGCCCATCTGCCGCCGCCCCTCGGCCAGCGCGCGGGTGCCCGACTCCACCGCCCGGAACAGCGTCCAGCCGTGCAGCCGCGCCTGCTCCACCTCCAGCGACTCCGCCAGCTTCTTGACCCGCCGCCGGGCCGTCACCGGGCCGCCGGGGGAGGCGATCAGATCCTCCACCCGGTCCCGCACCAGCCGCGCCAGGTCGTAGGCGCGCTCGCCCACCAGCGGCTCCGGACCCACCGTCAGCCACGGCGCCCGCTCCCCGGACAGCACCTTGCTCTGCCGGAAGTTGCCGTGCAGCAACAGCAGTTCGGGCGAGCCCTCGACCAGCTCCGCCCGCGCCGCGAGCGCCGCGTCCACCAGCGGGGCCAGCTCCGGGTCGGCCTCGGCCGCCGCCCGCATCCCGGCGCTCTGCCGCTCGGTCCGCCCGGCCACGCTCTCGAAGGCGTGCCCGGCAGGCGGCTCCACCCACAGCCGGCGCAGCGTGCCCGCCGCCTCCAGCAGCGCCTTCGCCTCCGGCAGCGAGCGCAGCGACACCTCGTGGTGCAGCCGCTCCAGCAGCAGCGCGCCGGACGCGTCGAGCTCCGGGGCGGGAAGCGGCTTCACCGCGCCCCAGCCGTTCCAGTGCTCCAACGCGGCCCGCTCCAGCTCCGGCCCGGCGACCGGCGGGGCGATCTTCAGCGCGGCCGGGGTCCCGTCGGCCCGCCGCACCAGAACCACCAGGGAGCTGCGCCCGCCGGGGGCGGCCACCCGCTCCGCGGTGAGGCCGTCCCCGGCGGTGAGCGCCCGTTCGGTCAGCGCGGGCAGCCCGGCCAGCCAGTCGGCCGCCGCACCGTCCCCGTACATCTCACCGAGCGCGCGCACCAGGCGCGGCGGCGGTTCGAAACCCATACGTCGTGTGTTCCCTTTCCGGTCCTTCGTCTCAGCGCGCGCCGTCCGCGCCGGCGGCCTCCACCGGGCCCGTCGCGGCCGGATCCGCACCGGCGGCCCGCTCCGCGAGCCCCGGAAAGGCTACGTTGCCGCCCCGCCAGCGGGCCGACCGCACCGCGGCCTCCCGCAGCGCGCCCGCGGCGTCCTTGCGCCGGTCGCCCTCGGTGGCGCGTACGAGATCGGCGTACGCGCCCGCGATCCGGTCCTCCAGCACCGCGGCCAGCCGCACCGCCGACGGCGCGTCCACGACGGCGAACGGCAGAGCGTATGCGGCCTCCGAGACCACCGGCCGCCCGCCCAGGTCCCGGGCGGTGCGCGCCAGCGCGTCCCGGCGGGCCCGGTGCCCGTCGTACGCGGCACGGGCCTCGGCGCCCCGCTTCCCGTCGAGGCGGCCGCCCAGCGCCCCGTAGCCGTACACCGCGGCGTGCTCGGCGGCCAGCGCCGCCTGGACGGCGGTCAGCTCGGGGGAGTCGGAGTCCCCGTCGGAGGGCCGGACGGAACGGGTGCTCATGCGGCTGTCTCCTCGGCCAGTTCGGTCAGCAGATAGGCGTGCGCCGCGGCGGCGGCCGCCACCGAGGCCAGCAGCCGGGCCAGCTCCGGCCCGGCGGTCAGCAGGGCCTCGGTGTACGCGTCGGCCCGGCGGCGCTCGGCGGCCGCCAGCTCCTTGACCGCCGCCTTCGGCTCGGCGGACACCGGGCCGGGCGCCGCCGGAGGAGCGTCGGTCTTCGGGCGGCCCTTCCCGCGCGGCGGCGCCAGCGCCTTCCCGTGCTCCTTCACGGCCGCCCGCAGGGGCGCCAGGCCCGCGGCGGTCGCCGGATGGGCCCCGGCCACCAGGTCGTACCGGGCGAGCAGGAGGGCGCCGTCGCGCGCCGCCTTCTCGCGGAGCGTCCTCTCGGCCTTCGCGGCGTTCGCCCGCGCGCCGGAGTGCGCCGGCCTTCCGCTCCCCGTCGCCTCGTCGCCGCCCCCGCAGCCGGTCAGCACCGCGCCCAGGGCGAGGGCTCCCGTCGCGGTGAGCGCCCCCCTGCGCGTCGTCCCCGTGCGCCGCACGTTTCTCCTTCGGGCCTGGACCGGTCCTGACAGGATCTGTCCTGATGTGATCACCGCAGGCGAGCGTACCCGCGGCCGAGCGGCAGGCGGACGGCAACACCCCTGGCGACCGGATACCCTTTGACCTGACGCACGACGATCCCCACAACAGCACACGCGGCCGAGGAGTCACCCGGATGAGCACCACCCAGAGCGAGAGGCTGCGCGGGTTGCTGGAACCGCTCGTCAGCGCGCAGCAGCTGGACCTCGAGGAGATCGAGGTGTCCCGGGCCGGCCGCCGAGGAGTGCTGCGGGTCATCGTGGACTCCGACGAGGGCGTGGAGCTGGACGCCTGCGCGGAGCTGAGCCGCGCGATCTCCGAGAAGCTGGACGAGACCGACGCGATGGGCGAGGGCGAATACGTCCTCGAAGTCAGCTCCCCCGGCGCGGACCGCCCGCTGACCGAGCACCGCCACTACGTACGCGCCATCGGCCGGCTGGCCAGGTTCCACCTGGCCGGCGACGGATCCGGTGAGCTGGTCGCCCGCATCCTCGGCGTCGACGAGGACGGGCTCGACCTCGAAGTGCCCGGCGTCAAGGGCCGCAAGCCCACCGCACGCCGCCTCGCCTTCGACGAGATCGCCAAGGCGCGCGTGGAGATCGAATTCAACCGCAAGGACAAGAAGGAAGAGGAGGCGTAGCCGTGGACATCGATGTGAAGCTTCTGAAGGGCTTGGCGCAGGACAAGGAGATCCCCTTCGACGTGCTCGTCGGGGCGATCGAGTCGGCCCTCCTCATCGCGTACCACCGCACCGACGGCAGCCACCGCCGGGCGCGTGTGAAGCTCGACGAGAACGGCCACGTCACCGTGTGGGCCAAGGAGGACCCGGCCGACCTCGAAGAGGGCCAGGAGCCCAAGGAGTTCGACGACACCCCGTCCGGATTCGGCCGGATCGCCGCGACCACCGCCAAGCAGGTCATCCTGCAGCGGCTGCGCGACGCCGAGGACGACCGCACCTTCGGGGAGTACGCGGGCCACGAGGGCGATGTCGTCACGGGCGTCGTCCAGCAGGGCAAGGACCCCAAGAACGTCCTGGTCGACATCGGCAAGATGGAAGCCATGCTGCCGGTCCAGGAGCAGGTCCCGGGCGAGGAGTACACCCACGGTCTGCGCCTTCGTACGTATGTCGTACGGGTCGCCAAGGGCGTGCGCGGTCCGTCGGTGACGCTCTCGCGCACCCACCCGAACCTGGTGAAGAAGCTCTTCGCGCTGGAGGTCCCGGAGATCGCGGACGGCTCGGTGGTCATCGAGGCCATCGCCCGCGAGGCCGGCCACCGCACCAAGATCGCCGTACGCTCCACCCGCGCCGGCCTGAACCCCAAGGGCGCCTGCATCGGCCCGATGGGCAGCCGGGTGCGCAACGTCATGGCCGAGCTGCACGGCGAGAAGATCGACATCGTGGACTGGTCCGACGACCCGGCCGAGATGGTCGCCAACGCCCTGTCGCCCGCCCGGGTGAGCGAGGTCGAGGTCGTCGACCTCGGCGCCCGCTCCGCCCGGGTCACCGTGCCGGACTACCAGCTGTCGCTGGCGATCGGCAAGGAGGGCCAGAACGCCCGGCTCGCCGCCCGCCTCACCGGCTGGCGCATCGACATCCGTCCCGACACCGAGACGGACGAGGAGCGCGAGAACGCCGACCGCGAGCGGGCCGAGCGGGCCCGCGAGCGCTCGGAAAGGCGTTGACCCGGAGCGGGTCCAGGGAATAGATCTGGGCGGTACGCCGCTGAGATCACGACAACATCCGTTCGATTTTTGCCCCAAAGGGGTGAGGTCGGTACGGGGAGGTAGACTTAAACGTGTCTGGCCGGACGCAAGCCCGCGCTTGCCCCGAGCGAACCTGTGTGGGATGCCGGGAGCGAGCGGCCAAGAGCGAGCTGCTGCGCATCGTGGTGGACGAGGGCGCCTGCGCCCCTGATCCACGCGGTACGCTGCCCGGCCGGGGTGCTTACGTGCACCCTGTCTCTGTCTGTCTCGACCTGGCGGTTCGCCGCCGGGCGTTCCCCCGGGCCTTCAAGGCCAAGGGGCCGTTCGACACCGCGGCACTGACGCGGTTCGTCGAGCGGGTGACACCGTAAGAAAAGTGAACGGCACGGGTCCCCGTGCGGTCAGGTACCTCGCGAGTTGGAAGTAGGTCGAGATTGCGATGAGCACTCGATGAGTACGCGATGAGTACGCCCATGAAGTAGCGACGGTCCGGCGGTAACCCGGACCTAAAAGGAGCGAAGTGGCTAAGGTCCGGGTATACGAACTCGCCAAGGAGTTCGGCGTCGAGAGCAAGGTCGTCATGGCCAAGCTCCAAGAACTCGGTGAATTCGTCCGTTCGGCGTCCTCGACGATCGAGGCGCCGGTTGTACGTAAGTTGACCGACGCACTGCAGGGGCCCGGCGGCAACGCCGGCAAGTCCGCTGCCAAGCCTGGTGCGCCCCGCAAGGCGGCGCCCGCGAAGCCCGCAGCGCCCTCCCCGGCCGCTGCGGCACGTCCCGCTGCCCCGAAGCCCGGCGCACCGGCTCCCAAGCCGGCCGAGGCCGAGGCCCCGAGCAGCACCCCGGCGGCGCCCTCCGCGCCGTCGGCGGGCCCCCGTCCGGGCCCGAAG
>NZ_JAAGMH010000140.1:0-23016 GCF_010548505.1 Streptomyces sp. SID14515
GGCGAGTGCGGGGGCGGCGGCCAGGGCGGCTCCCGCCAGGAGGCCGCCGAGGAGGCCCCGGCGGCTGGGGAGGCCGGAGGCGGGGGCCTCGACGACGGATGCGGGGGCGCGGCCGGGACGGGCGGGGACCGGGTTCGGGTGGGGGGCTGGGTTCATGCGAGGCACCTCGTGTGGGGGTTCGGCTGCTTCGGATGTGTCCGCCACCCTGGCCCGCCGACGACCGTTCGACAAGAGGCGCAACCGGAGTTGCACCCTGCGCAACGCGACCGGAGGTCCGCGATCAGTCGCCCGCCTGGATGTCCCCCCTGGTCGAGGAGGCGATGGCGTCGCCGTGCGCGAAGTCGCCGGGCGGGATGCCCGGGTGGTGCCCCTCCCGGTCGGGGGCGATGTCGGCCGCCGGGCCGAGCGCGAGCCGGGAGACGATCCGGTAGCGGTCGCCCCGGTAGAGCGAGTGGACGTACTCCACCGGGCGGCCCGTGGTGTCGGAGGTCAGCCGCTCGAAGAGCAGCGCAGGCGAGAGCTCCGGGACGTCGAGCAGCCCGGCCTCGGCGCGGGTGACGACGGTGGGCTCGATGGCCTGGACCGCCTCATGGACGTGCACGCCGTGGGTGGCGCGCAGATGCTCGTACAGGTCGCCGCTCTCCAGCTCCTGCGCGCTGAGCCCCGGCACCAGCTCGGCCCGGATGTGCAGGTGCTCGATGGCCATCGGCGCTCCGTCGACCAGCCGCAGCCGCGCCACGTAGACGATCTCGGCGGCGGGCGACATCCGCAGCTTGCGGCCGACCCGGGCTCCCGCCTGGAGCGTGGTGAACTCCAGCAGCCGGCTCGACCAGGCGCCCGCCGCCTGCGGCACGCTCAGCGCCCGGTCCCCGGCGACCAGCTCCTGGGTGATCTTGGCGGGGGCGACGAACATGCCCCGGCCGTGTTCGCGCACCAGGAGCCCGGCGGCGACCAGCTCGTCGGCCGCCGCGCGCACGGTGGGTCGCGACACGCCGAGCAGGGCGCACAGCGCACGCTCCGAGGGGATGGCGTCCCCGGGGCTGCGCGACTCGATCAGCTCCAGTACGGCATCGCGGGTCCGCTCCCGCTTGAGCACCGTCCCCGACACGTCCGCGTCCACGCGTTCCCCTCCCGACAGCTCTCATTTACTTACCAGTTGACCACCACGCACCTCAACTGGCCTGCTGGTCAGGCGAAGTGTAGCGCCTTCCGGCTGACGCACGGGCGATCTCGTTACGTACAGATCACCAAATCCCCTTTGTACGCAAGGGGTTGACGGCCCCATTGGTCTATGCCACCTTCAACCCCCATCGAGAGGTGAGCTGTCCAGTGAGCCCTACTGGTCAGGTGGTCAGGTCCGTCACATCCGTTCTGCTTCCGAGGTGAACCGTGAAGTACCGCTTGCTCGCCGGTGGGTCCGTGCTCGTCCTGACCGCCGCGCTCAGTGCCTGTAGTTCGTCCGGGTCGGACTCCGGGAACGGGGACGGCCGGACGACGGTGGACGTCTGGCTGATGCGCGACAGCGTCTCGGACGAGTTCCAGAAGGAGTTCACCGCCGACTTCGAGAAGCGCCACCCGACGATCGACGTGAAGATCCAGGTCCAGGAGTGGGACGGGATCGGCCAGAAGATCACCGCCGCCCTGGCGAGCAACGACGCCCCGGACGTCATCGAGGCGGGCAACACCCAGGTGGCGCAGTTCGCGGAGAGCGGCGGGCTGCTCGACCTCAGCGACCGGACCGAGGAGCTGAACGGCGAGGACTGGCTGAGCGGCCTGGCCGAGCCGGGCTCGTACGAGGGCAAGCAGTACGGCATCCCGTACTACGCGGCGAACCGGGTGGTGGTCTACCGCACGGACCTCTTCGAGAAGGCGGGCGTCGACGCGACGAAGATCAAGACCCGCGAGCAGTGGATCGACGCCACGACCGAGCTCAACAAGGGCGGCACGCAGGGCATCTATCTGCCCGGGCAGATGTGGTACGCGCTGGCCGGGTTCATCTGGGACGAGGGCGGCGACCTCGCGAGCAGGTCCGGGGAGAAGTGGTCCGGCGCGCTGGACACCCCCGAGGCGCTGCGCGGCATGGCGTTCTACAAGGAGCTCCAGGCGCTCGGCAAGGGCCCCAAGGACTCCGACGAGGACGACCCGCCGCAGACCGAGGTGATGGCCCAGGGGCAGGTGGCCCAGGTGATCCAGACGCCGGGCGGGGCCAAGGTCATCGCGGAGAAGAACCCCGAACTGGCGGGCAAGCTCGCCTTCTTCCCGATCCCGGGCAAGACCGCGGACACCCCGGGCGCGGTCTTCACCGGCGGCTCCGACCTGGTCGTGCCGGCCGCCGCGGCCCACCCCGACGAGGCGGTCGCCTTCATCAAGGAGCTGACCGGGGACACCTGGCAGAAGAAGCTCGCCGTCGCCATGAGCTATGTGCCGAACCGGACCACGTTGGCCTCCGCCGTGGCCGACGACCCGGGGGCCGCCGCGATGGCGGTCGGCGCGGCCAACGGGCACGCGACGCCCAATACCCCGGGCTGGGCCGCGGTTGAGGCGGAGAACCCGATCAAGGACTACATGACGGCCGTGCTCACCGGGGGCGATCCGGCGAAGGAGGCGGCGAAGGCCTCGCAGGACATCACCCGGGCCATGAACGCCGGTTCCTGACCCGGTCCCCGATCCGCCACCGCAGCAGCTCGAAAGGAGGCGTGCCGTGCCGGTCGTCGACCGACGGACCACACCCCGTACCCCCAGCACACCCTGGCGGCGTCCGGCCCCGCACCCCGCCGTACGCAAGGACCCGACCCCGCGGGGCAGGGCCCAGGGCCTCTGGCCGTACGCCCTGATCGCCCCCGCCGTCGGCGGCATGCTCTATCTCCTGGTCTACCCGCTGGTGCGGGCCGTCCTGATCTCGTTCCAGGACTTCCGGCTGCGTCAACTCATCGCCGGTGACGCGGAGTTCGTCGGGCTGCGGAACTACCGCACACTGCTGACCGATCCACGGTTCTGGGAGGTGGTGCGCCGCACCTTCCTGTTCATGGCGATCAATGTCGTGCTGATCATGGTGATCGCCACCCTGGTCGCCCTGATGGTGGAGCGGCTGGGCCGGCTCGGGCGGACGGTGGTGCTGTGCTCGCTGGTGCTGGCCTGGGCGATGCCGGTGGTGGCGGCGACCACCGTCTTCCAGTGGCTGTTCCACTCGGAGTTCGGGATCGTCAACTGGTCGCTGACCTCGCTCGGCCTCGACTCCTTCGACCGCTATCCGTGGTTCGCGAACGGCACCGCGGCCTTCGCCATCCTGGTGGCGCTGATCGTCTGGCAGTCGGTGCCGTTCGCCGCGATCACCCTGTACTCGGCGCTGACCACCGTCTCCCCGGAGCTGTACGAGTCGGCGCGGCTGGACGGAGCGGGCGCGGCGCGGATCTTCCGCTCGGTCACCTTCCCGATGCTGCGGCCGATCTTCCTGCTGGTCCTCTCGCTGGAGGTGATCTGGACGTTCAAGGCGTTCGTCCAGATCTGGGTGATGACCCGGGGCGGGCCGGGCGACGCCACGACGATCCTGCCGGTCTACGCGGTCCAGACGGCGCTCTCCAGCCAGCGGTACGACCTGGGTTCCGCCGCCTCGATGGTCACCGTGGTCCTGATGTCCGGGGTGCTCGTCCTCTACTTCCGCCAGATGCTCCGCCAGGAGGACGAGACCCGATGAGCATGAGCACGCGTACCGTACGCCCGCGCCTTCGCCGGCTCCCGCTGAACATCGCCGCAGCCGCGACCGTCGTCGTCTGCCTCTTCCCCGTCTACTGGATGATCTCCACGGCCTTCAAACCGTCCCAGGACATCCAGTCCGCCGACCCGCAGCTCTTCCCGCACACCTGGACGCTCGACCACTTCCAACGCGCCGTGGACGCCGACGGGTTCGCCCTGTTCTGGCGCAACAGCATCCTGGTCACGCTCGGGGCCGTCCTGCTGGCGCTGCTGGTCGCGCTGGGCGCGGCGTTCGCCGTGGCGCGGCTGCGGTGGAAGGGCCGGCGGCAGTTCATGCTGATGATCTTCATCGCGCAAATGGCGCCCTGGGAGTCGCTGATCATCCCGATCTACATCATCTCGCGGGACACCGACATGCTCGACCGGCTGCCGACGCTGACGCTGATCTACTTCATGATCACGCTGCCGTTCACCGTCGTGGTGCTGCGGGGCTTCATCGGGACGATCCCACCGGAGCTGGAGGAGGCCGCGCAGGTAGACGGCTGCACCAGGACCGGGGCCTTCTGGCGGGTGGCGATGCCGCTGCTGGCGCCGGGGCTGATGGCGACCTCGCTGTTCGGCTTCATCACCGCCTGGAACGAGTTCGCCTACGCCAACTTCCTGATCATCAAGCAGCAGGACAACCGCACGCTGCCGGTCTGGCTGTCGTCCTTCCAGAACACCTTCGGCACCGACTGGGGCGCCACCATGGCCGCCTCCACCCTCTTCGCGCTGCCCGCCCTGGTGATCTTCCTGCTGCTCCAGCGCCATGTCACGTCCGGCTTCGCCGCCGGCGCCGTCAAGGGCTGAGCGACCGACCACGCCTCGCCGCCCGCCCGCCCGCCCGCCCGCGAACCGAATCCGGAGGCCCCCGTGCCCGCATCACGCCCCGCCCTCGCCCTCCTCCCCCGGCCCAGCAAGGTCTCCTCGCTCGGCGGCCGGCTCACCCTCGACCGGGAGACCACCGTCCGGGCGCTGCGGGGCGCGGAACCGGCGGCTGACCTGCTGCGCACCCTGGTCGGCCGCACCGCCGGACTCCCCCTCGCCCCGGCGCCGGACGGCCGGGTCGTCCTCGCCCTGGACGACCGGCTCGGCGGCCTGGGCGAGGAGGGGTACGGGCTGACGGTCGCCCCGCAGGCTCTCCAGCTGCGCGCCGCCCATCTCACCGGGCTGCTCCGGGGCGTCCAGACGATCCGCCAACTGCTGCCCGCCGAGGCGCTGTCGGGCGGTTCGACGGCCACGGGCTCCTGGGAGCTGCCGTGCGTCGAGATCACCGACGTACCGGACCGGCCGTGGCGCGGGGCGATGCTGGACGTGGCGCGGCGCTTCCAGCCGATCGGCTATCTGCGCCGGTACGTGGATCTGCTGGCGTTGCACAAGCTGAACGTCCTGCATCTGCATCTCACCGACGACCAGGGCTGGCGGATGCCGGTCGACGCCTACCCCCGGCTGCTCACGGTCGGCTCCCGGCGGGCCCGGTCGCAGAAGGGCCCGACCGGTCCGGACGGGGCGCACTTCGACGCGTTGCCGCACGAAGGGCACTACACCAAGGCGGAGTTGAGGGGCCTGGTGCGGTACGCGGCGGAGCGCGGCGTCACCGTCGTACCGGAGATCGAGATGCCCGGCCATGTGCGGGCCGCGCTCGCCGCCTACCCGGAGCTGGGCAACCACCCGGAGCGGAAGCTGGACGTGTGGACCCGCTGGGGGGTGTGCGACACGATCCTGGGCGTGCACGAAGGCGTCTTCGCCTTCTGCCGTGCCGTGCTGGAGGAGGTGATGGACGTCTTCCCGTCGCCGTACATCCACATCGGCGGCGAGGAGTGCCCGACCACCGAGTGGGAGGAGAGCCCGGCGGCCCGCGAACGCGCGGCGGCGCTGGGGCTCGCGGGCCCGGCGGCGCTGCACGGCTGGTTCATGGGCCGGATCGGCGCGTTCCTGGTGGAGCGCGGCCGGATTCCGCTCGGCTGGGTCGAGAACGGCGCCGAACTCCCCCCGGAGTTCACGGTGATGACCTGGCGCGACTCCTCGCACGCGCGGGCCGCCGCACGCCGCGGCCACCAGGTGATCGCCGCGCACCACCGGGCGACCTACCTCGACTACGCCCAGTCCGGCGACCTGTCGGAACCGGTGGCCCAGCCCGGAGCGCCGGTCTCCCTGCACACGGTCCACGGCTACGAACCGGCCCCGCCCGACTGGCCGGAGGCCGAGCGGGCGCGGGTGCTCGGGACCCAGGCCCAGCTGTGGACCGAGTACGCCCGCACCCCCGAGGAGATCGAGTACCTCAGCTACCCACGGCTCTGCGCGCTCGCCGACCGTTCCTGGTCCGGCGGGCGCGGCGACTGGCCGGGGTTCGTCGAGCGGCTGCGTCACCACACCGCCCGGCTGGACGCCCTGGGCGTCCCCTACCGCCCGCTGGACGCGCGGTCGCTCGCGACGGCCACGTACGCGTCCCCGTCCTCAGGAACAGCGCGACCCCACTCGTAACCACTCCCCCACCACCGTTCCGGAGAGGAACACACCCGTGAACACACCCGCGAACCCATCACGCAGGAATCCGCGCAGGTCCAGGCTGCGCACCGCCGCCGCCTCGGCCGCCGCCACGGCCCTGGCCGCCACCGGTCTCGCCGCCCTGCCGTCCTCGGCGTCCGCCGCGGCGGACGGGATCGTCGTCCAGTACCGGACGAGCGCGTCCGGCGCGAGCGCCGACCAGAGCGAGCCGTGGCTGAAGGTCCGTAACGCCGGCTCCACCTCCGTACCGCTGAGCAGTGTGAAGGTGCGCTACTACTTCAAGGCCGATTCGGCGTCCGCCGCCTACCGGTTCGCCTGTTCCTGGGCGGTGAAGGGGTGCGCGAACATCACCGGTACGTTCGGGACGCTCGCCACCCCGACCGCGACCGCCGACCGCTATCTGGAGATCGGCTTCACCGCCGGGGCCGGTTCGCTGGCGCCGGGCGCGGACACGGGCGATATGCAGCTCCGCTTCCACCAGGCGTCCTGGGCCTCGCTCGTCCAGTCCGACGACTACTCCTTCGGACCGGAGCGGACCGCCTACGGCGACTGGTCCAAGGTGACGGCCCATGTCTCCGGTGCGACGGTCTGGGGCGAGGCGCCCGGCGGCAACGGCCCGACCGACCCGCCGGACCCGACGGACCCGCCCACCGACCCGCCCGGTGACGCACCCGCGCTCTTCGACGACTTCGACTACAGCTCGCACACCGACCCGAAGATCAACGCGAACGGCTGGAGCGTACGGTCCAACTCCGGCGGTCCGGGCGTGCCGGGCGCGACCTGGGCGCCGGAGAACGTCACCTTCGCCGACCAGGGCGGAAACTCGGTGATGAACCTGGAGACCTCGACGGCGGGCACCGGGGCGTCGACGAAGCACACCGAGATCCTGACGCAGTCGATGAAGTTCAAGAACGGGACGTACGCGTCGCGGGTGAAGTTCAGCGACGCGCCGCGCTCGGGCCCGGACGGCGACCGGATCGTGCAGACGTTCTTCACCATCAATGACCTCAAGGCGCCGATGGCGGACGACTACGCGGAGTACGACTTCGAGTATCTGCCGAACGGCGGCTGGGGCGAGCCGGCGAACATCCTCTACACGACGTCGTGGGAGACCTACCGGCCCGACCCATGGGAGGCGGTCAACGCGCACAGCGAGTCGCGGCAGTCCTACGCGGGCTGGCACGACCTGGTGGTGACGATCGACGACGACGAGATCACGTACTACGTCGACGGGCAGCACTTCGGGACGCACGGGGCGGCGTATCTGCCCGAGCGGCCGATGTCGATCAACTTCAACCAGTGGCTGATCGACCTGGAGGGGCAGCCGAGCACCACGCCCCGCGCCTACGACCAGCAGGTGGACTACGTCCTGCATGTGAAGGACCAGGTGCTCACCCCGGCCCAGGTCAACGCGATGGTCGGGGCGTACCGCGGTGCGGGCACGAGCTTCGAGGACACGGTTCCGGGCAGCTAGGAGCGGTACGTACGGCGTGATAGTCGGGCGGGGCGGGGGTCGACGGCGGCCCCCGCCCCGCTTTCGTATGCCCGAAGGCGCCCGCGCCACCGATTCCGTACGCCGCTGACCGGGGCGAATTTTCCGGCACCCTCTTGACAGCCCTGCCACCCTCCGGGCAATCTTCCGTTAAGCAGAAACTAACTTCCGCAATACGGAAGGAGCGCCGACATCCTCATGGGATACCCGGACCAGCGCTTCGATGTGAACCTTTCGATCCTCTTCACGGAACTCCCGCTCCTGGAGCGACCCGCGGCAGCCGCCGCGGCGGGCTTCACGGCGGTCGAGCTGTGGTGGCCCTGGATCGAGACCCCCACCCCGCCGCAGGCGGAGCTCGACGCCCTCAAGAAGGCGCTCGACGACGCCGGCACCCAGCTGGTGGGGCTGAACTTCTACGCCGGACAGCTGCCCGGCCCCGACCGTGGCGCGCTCTCCGTGCCCGGCACGGAGTCGGACCGCTTCCGGGCCAATATCGAGGTGGCGGCCGACTTCGCCGCCTCGGTCGGCTGCACGGCGCTCAACGCGCTGTACGGCAACCGCGTCGAGGGCGCGGACCCGCAGGTCCAGGACACGCTCGCCCTGGAGAACCTGGTGCTGGCCGCCCGTGCGGCGGACCGGGTCGGGGCGATCCTGCTCGTCGAGACGCTCAACAAGCCGGAGTCGCCGCTCTATCCGCTGGTCAGCGCACCGGCCGCGATCGAGGTCGTCGACAAGGTCAACGCGGCGACGGGCCTCGGGAACGCCAAGTTCCTGCTGGACCTCTACCACCTCTCGATGAACGGCGAGGACCTGAGCCAGGTCATCAAGGCGTACGCCGCGAAGACCGGTCACGTCCAGATCGCCGACAACCCGGGCCGCGGCGCGCCGGGCACCGGCTCGCTCCCGCTGGAGCGGCTCCTCGACGAGCTCAAGGACGCGGGTTACGCGGGCTGGGTCGGCCTGGAGTACAAGCCGGGCGACCGGCCGAGCGCGGAGTCCTTCGACTGGCTCCCGGCGTCGGCCCGAGCGGCCGGCTGACCGCCCGAGTCCACCAAGGGGTGAGCCCAACCCCCTTACGTACACACGTTTTTCAGGAAGGCACCCTCATGAGCAACAACCTCCCCAAGGTTGCGTGGATCGGCCTCGGCATCATGGGCTCCCCCATGTCCGAGAACCTGATCAAGGCCGGTTACTCCGTCACCGGTTACACCCTGGAGCAGGACAAGATCGACCGGCTGGTCGCGGCCGGCGGCACCGGCGCCTCCTCGATCGCGGACGCGGTCGGGGACGCGGATGTCGTCATCACGATGGTGCCCGCATCCCCGCAGGTCGAGGCCATCGCCTACGGCCCCGACGGCATCCTGGAGAACGCCAAGCGCGGTGCGCTGCTGGTGGACATGTCCTCCATCACCCCGCAGACCTCCGTGGACCTCGCCAAGAACGCGGCCGAGAAGGGCATCCGGGTCCTGGACGCGCCGGTCTCCGGCGGCGAGGCCGGCGCCATCGAGGCGGTCCTGTCCATCATGGTCGGCGGCGAGCAGGCGGACTTCGACGCCGCGAAGCCGCTGCTGGAGGCGCTCGGCAAGACGATCGTGCTCTGCGGTCCGCACGGCTCCGGCCAGACGGTGAAGGCGGCCAACCAGCTGATCGTCGCGGTCAACATCCAGGCCTGCGCCGAAGCCGTGGTCTTCCTGGAGAAGTCCGGCGTCGACCTCGCCGCCGCGCTGGACGTCCTCAACGGCGGCCTGGCCGGCTCGACCGTGCTGACCCGCAAGAAGGACAACTTCCTGAAGCGGGACTTCGCCCCCGGCTTCCGGATCGACCTGCACCACAAGGACATGGGCATCGTCACGGACGCCGCCCGCAACGTCGGAGCGGCCCTGCCCGTCGGTGGTGTGGTCGCCCAGCTGGTCGCCTCGCTGCGCGCCCAGGGCGACGGCGGCCTGGACCACTCGGCGCTGCTGCGCTCGGTCGAGCGGCTGTCCGGCTCCCAGGTCTGATCCCCCGGCTCCGCCAGGAGCTCGGCCCCGCGGAGGGCGACCGGCCACGATCGCCGGTACGCCCCCGGGGCCCCGGCCCGCACGACGGGCCCCCTGATCTCCGGGCCGCGGTGGCGCTGACACCTGTCCTGTCGCGCCCAGGCGCTGCCGCGGCCCGGAACCACATACTTCGTTTTCAACAAACTGTTGACGTTGCCTCGCGGCGAATCTACGCTCCTCAAGCCGTCAGCAGCTCGTACGAAAGGTCATCCCGCCACATGGCTAAGCGTGTGCTCACGACCGAGTCAGGCGCCCCGGTCGCCGACAACCAGAACTCCGCCACCGCCGGTGTCGGTGGACCGATCCTCCTCCAGGACCAGCACCTTCTGGAGAAGCTCGCCCGATTCAACCGTGAGCGCATCCCGGAGCGCGTGGTGCACGCCCGCGGTTCCGGCGCGTACGGCTACTTCGAGGTCACCGACGACGTCACCGGCTTCACCCGCGCCGACTTCCTCTCCTCGGTCGGCAAACGCACCGAGACGTTCATCCGCTTCTCGACCGTCGCCGACTCGCTCGGCGGCGCGGACGCGGTCCGCGACCCGCGCGGCTTCGCCCTCAAGTTCTACACGGACGAGGGCAATTACGACCTGGTCGGCAACAACACCCCGGTGTTCTTCATCAAGGACCCGATCAAGTTCCCCGACTTCATCCACTCGCAGAAGCGCGACCCGTTCACGGGCAAGCAGGAGCCGGACAACGTCTGGGACTTCTGGGCGCACGCCCCCGAGGCGACGCACCAGATCACCTGGCTGATGGGCGACCGCGGCATCCCCGCCTCGTACCGTCACATGAACGGCTACGGCTCGCACACCTACCAGTGGACGAACGCCGAGGGCGAGGCCTTCTTCGTCAAGTACCACTTCAAGACGAACCAGGGCGTGCGGTCGCTCTCCGCCGATCAGGCAGCCGAGCTCGTCGGCAAGGACGCCAACTCGCACCAGACGGACCTGCTCCAGGCCATCGAGCGCGGCGTCAACCCGTCCTGGACGCTGTACGTCCAGGTGATGCCGGCCGCCGAGGCCGCCGACTACCGGTTCAACCCGTTCGACCTCACCAAGGTGTGGCCGCACAGCGACTACCCGCTCCAGCGGGTCGGCCGCCTGGTCCTGGACCGGAACCCGGACAACGTCTTCGCCGAGGTCGAGCAGGCGGCGTTCTCGCCGAACAACTTCGTGCCCGGCATCGGTCCGTCCCCGGACAAGATGCTCCAGGGCCGGCTGTTCGCCTACGCGGACGCGCACCGCTACCGCCTGGGCGTCAACCACACCCACCTGCCGGTGAACGCGCCGCGCACCGCGGTCGTCGACAACTACGGCCGCGACGGCATCCACGCGACCCGCAACGGCTCGCGCCACGACAAGAACTACGAGCCCAACTCGTACGCCGGTCCGGCGCAGACCGACGCGGCGCTCGCCGCGCCGCTGGCGATCCACGGCTGGACGGGCACGCACGAGGCGCCCGCCCACACCAAGGACGATGACTTCTTCCAGGCGGGCGAACTCTTCCGGCTCATGTCGGAGGACGAGAAGGGCCGCCTGGTCGCGAACATCGCCGGAGGCCTCTCGCAGGTCACCCGCGACGACGTCATCGAGAAGAACCTCGCCCACTTCCACGCCGCCGACGCCGACTACGGCAAGCGCGTGGAGGAGGCCGTCCGCGCCCTGCGCGAGGACTAGCCCCCAGATCCCTGCCCGTACCGCGTACCCGGATGAGGGGTGCCGCGCGGCACGGGCAGGACGACGAGGCCGCGGCGGTCGAGCGATGCCAGTGCGGTGGTGAAGGACCCGGGGACCGTCTCCTGACCTGAAGGAGACGCCCTCGCCCGGGCCGATCGCCGCCGCCGCGGTCCCTGTCACCCCCTGAACGAGGGCGCGGAGTACGGATACGGTCCCGTACTCCGCGCCCTTTCCCATGCCCAGGCAGGCCACCGCCCACAGCAGCCTGCCCGGCGCATACCCCAGCCCGTCCGGCGTTTGAGGACGGAACCGTGGCTCTGGAGCGGTCGCATCCTGCGTGAGGGACGCGCCTTGAAGCCTGCTCCCGGAGTGCGGGCCCATCAGCCCCAGGCTTCCGTCCTCAATCGCCGGACGGGCTGGATACTCCAGCCCGTCCGGCGATTGAGGACGTCTTTGGCGGGGGCCGCATACAGGAGCAGGCCCCCGCCCCGGGGAGAACCCGGGGCGGGGGCCTGCTTCGTGGGGCGGGTGGGTCAGGACCTGGTCAGGGGACGGATCGCGGTGGGCGCGTGCGACGGATCCGTGGCGATGTCCTCGAACTCGTTGACCGAGGCGATGTCCGAACCGCTCATCGCGATATTCGTGACCCGCTCCAGAATCGCCTCGACCACCACCGGCACCCGGAACTCCGCCGCCAGCTTCTTCGCCTCCTCGAAGGCCGGCAGCAGCTGGTCCGGCTCGGTGACCCGGATCGCCTTGCAGCCGAGGCCCTCGACGACCTTGACGTGGTCGACGCCGTAGACGCCCAGCTCCGGGGAGTTGATGTTCTCGAACTCCAGGTTGACCTGGAAGTCGATGTCGAAGTTGCGCTGCGCCTGGCGGATCAGCCCCAGGTAGGAGTTGTTCACCAGGACGTGGACGTACGGGATGCGGTGCTGCGCGCCGACGGCCAGCTCCTCCAGCATGAACTGGAAGTCGTAGTCGCCGGAGAGGGCGACGACCGTGCCCTCCGGGTCCGCGGTGGCGACGCCCAGCGCGGCCGGGATCGTCCAGCCGAGGGGGCCCGCCTGGCCGCAGTTGATCCAGTGGCGCGGCTTGTAGACGTGCAGCATCTGCGCGCCGGCGATCTGCGAGAGCCCGATCGTGGTGACGTAACGGGTCTCGGGGCCGAACGCCCGGTTCATCTCCTCGTACACGCGCTGCGGCTTGAGCGGCACGTTGTCGAAGTGGGTCTTCCGCTGGAGGGTCGCCTTGCGCTCCTGCGTGGAGGCGGCCCAGGTCGAGCGGTCCTTGAGTTCGCCCGCAGCCTTCAGCTCGCGCGCCACCTCGACGAAGAGCGTCAGCGCCGCCTTGGCGTCGGAGGCGATGCCGAGGTCCGGGGCGAAAATCTTGCCGATCTGGGTGGGCTCGATGTCGACGTGGACGAAGGTGCGGCCCTGGGTGTAGACGCCGATCTCGCCGGTGTGGCGGTTGGCCCAGCGGTTGCCGATGCCGAGGACGAAGTCGGACTCCAGGAAGTTCGCGTTGCCGTAGCGGTGCGAGGTCTGGAGGCCCACCATGCCGGCGTTCAGCTCGTGGTCGTCGGGCAGGATGCCCCAGCCCATCAGGGTCGGGATGACCGGGACGCCGGTCAGCTCGGCGAACTCCACCAGGAGCTCGGAGGCGTCGGCGTTGATGATGCCGCCGCCCGCGACGAGCACCGGCCGCTCCGAGGCGTTCAGCATCTGCACGGCCCGCTCGATCTGCTTGCGGGAGGCCGCGGGCTTGTGCACCGGGATGGGCTCGTACAGCTCGGGGTCGAACTCGATCTCGGTGAGCTGGACGTCGATCGGCAGGTCGATGAGGACCGGGCCGGGGCGGCCGGTGCGCATCAGGTGGAAGGCCTGCTGGAAGACGCCGGGGACCTGCGCGGCCTCCAGGACGGTGGTCGCCGCCTTGGTGACCGGCTTGGCGATCGAGGCGATGTCGACGGCCTGGAACGACTCCTTGTGGAGCGCGTCCGTCGGGGCCTGACCGGTGATGCACAGGATCGGGATGGAGTCGGCGATGGCGGAGTACAGACCGGTGATCATGTCGGTGCCCGCCGGGCCCGACGTACCGATGCAGACGCCGATGTTGCCGGCCTTGGCCCGGGTGTAGCCCTCGGCCATGTGGGAGGCGCCCTCGACGTGACGGGCCAGGGTGTGCTGCACCCCGCCGGAGGCCTTGAGGGCCGCGTAGAAGGGGTTGATCGCCGCACCCGGCACACCGAACGCGTTGCTGACGCCTTCGCGCTTGAGGATCTCAACTGCCGCTCGGGCAGCGGTCATACGAGGCATTGAGTGCTCCTGCTCGGGATTGGTGGAGTCGGGCTCTGTCGCGCCACCTGAGAGCACCAATTCCGCATTACGGAAATTCAGTTCTGCTATACGGAAGCAATCTAAAACGTGGGGCGACCCCCGTCAAGGGCGCGGACCGCCGTCCGCCCGTACGAAGTGCGTCAATTCCCTCCCCAGAGCCTCGCTCCTGGTGGACGATGGTGTGACGAGGGAGGCACGGAGCGCAGTCGGGTCGCGCCGTCCGTGCCGGAGGGAGAGATACGTGGAGTCCGTGCCGGTCCGGTGCCCCGTCTGCGGCCGGGACCACGCCTACAGCACACCGGCCTACCCCTGCCCGTGCGGGACGCCCACCGCCCCGCCACTGCTGCCGGGCGCCCCGGCGGTCCTGGTCACCCACCGCAGCTGGAACGACGCCTGGGTCACCGTCCGCTGCACGTCCTGCGCGCGGGAGGACCAGTGGCCGCAGCCCGAGCTGTGCTGCCCGTGCGGGACCGTCCTGCGGATACCGGTGCGCCCGGTGGCCACCGCCTCGGCCCCGGCCGCGCCGGTCTCCCCGGCCCACATCCCGCTGCCGCGCACCGCCGCGCACCCGCGCCCGACGTTCCACCCGATGACGATCCGCACGGGCCACGACGCGGTGAGCGCGGCCGGCCTGTATCTGACGTGGCTGGGCTACCGCGACGTCGGCCGGCCCGGGGCGGGCCCGGCCTCCGGGATCGATCTGCGGGCCGACGGACTGATCGCCCAGGTCGACTCCAGCACCCGGCCGACGACGCTCCGCGCGGTGGAGACCCTCTGGCTCAACGCGCTGGGCGCCTCGGCGACCGGCGTGTTCTTCTCCCTCGCGGGGTACGCGGCCGACGCCCGGGCCCGTGCGGACGGTGTCGGGCTCCCGCTCTTCGTCATGGACCTCACCGGAACCCCGCAGCCGGTGAACGGCCCGGCGGACGAGCTGGTCAGCACGGGCGCCTGAACAGCTCCGAGCACGAGCGGGCCGCCGGCGAGAGGGGCAGGGCGGGCCGGGGCTCCCGACGGTCCGGGATGCATCGGGTCGGGCATCCTGATCCGGCCACCGCGTACCGGTCCGCCGTCCGGCGCGGCACACTGAGTACATGCGTATCCGCTCCGCCAGACGCTCGGATCTTCCGCTTCTCCAGGACATCGAGCGCGCCGCAGGGGAACCGTTCCGCGCCCTGGGCATGGCCTTCGTGGCCGACGACGATCCGCCCCCGCTCGACCTGCTGGAGGGCTACCGGCAGGCAGGCCGTTGCTGGGTGGCCACCGACCCCCTCTCCGCCACCGGCGACCGGCCGCTCGGCTATGTGCTCGCCGACCCCGTCGACGACGCCCTGCACATCGAGCAGGTCTCGGTCGACCCGGCCGCCGCCCGCCGGGGCATCGGCCGGGCTCTGATCGCCCACCTGGCCGACCTGGCCTCGGCCCGGGGAATGGCGGCGCTGACCCTCACCACCTTCACCGATGTGCCGTGGAACGCCCCGTACTACGCCCGTATCGGATTCCGGATCCTGCCCGAGGCCGAACTCACCGACGGGCTGCGGGCGATCCGCGCCGAGGAGGCCCAGCACGGCCTCGACCGCTGGCCCCGGGTCTGCATGCGACGCGAACTGGCACCGGCCGCCCGAACACCGGATGTCAGGCCTTCGGATGCCAGGCCTTCGGATGTCCGACTGCCGGATGCCCGGCCGTCGGATGCGCCGGGGGCCGCCGACCCTCCGCGCGTCCCGGACGCTTCGGGGTCCGCGGACACTTCGGAAGCCGTGGCTGTCAGTGGTGGCGCGTAAGCTATCCGCATGGCTTTACTCCCGGACAGCTCCCACCCCGCCGACCGCCCCGCGCCCGCCGCCGAGCAGGCCAACGAGGCCATCCGCGCGCTCGTCGACTCCTCCGGACAGGACTGGTCCGCGGTGGAGTCGGCGACGTACGAGGTGCTGCTCATCGAGTGGGCGGCGGCGACCCGGGGCGGCCCCGACATCATCGAAGCCGCCTGAGCTGCCGACCGCCCGACCCGGCCCGCTCACGTCCCGCTCAGTCCGCGTACGTCTCGCGCAGTTCGATCTTGCGGACCTTCCCGCTGACCGTCATCGGGAAGGTCTCCAGGATCCGCAGCCTGCGCGGGATCTTGTAGTGCGCGAGCCTCTCCCGGCAGTGTGCGGTGACCTCCTCCAGGGTGGGCGGGTCGGCCGGGTCGCGCGGGATGACGCAGGCCAGGATCTCCTCGCCGTAGCGCTCGTCGGGCACCCCGACCACCTGGACGTCGGCGATCTTCGGGTGGCTGTACAGGAACTCCTCGATCTCCCGTGGGTACACATTCTCGCCACCTCGGATGATCATGTCCTTGATCCGGCCGACGACCTGGACATATCCGTCCTCGCGCATCACCGCGAGGTCCCCCGTGTGCATCCACCGCCCCGCGTCGACGACTTCGGCGGTGCGGTCGGGCTGGTCCCAGTAGCCGAGCATCACGCTGTAGCCCCGGGTGCGCAGTTCGCCGGCGCTGCCGCGCGGCAGTGTGACGCCGGTGACCGGGTCGACGATCTTGACCTCGATGTGCGGCAGCACGCGGCCCACCGTGCCGGTGCGACGCTCCAGGTCGTCGTCGCGGCGGGTCTGGGTGGAGACGGGTGACGTCTCCGTCATGCCGTAGCAGATGGAGACCTCGGCCATGTGCATCTCGGCGACGACCCGTTTCATCACCTCGGCCGGGCAGGGTGAACCGGCCATGATGCCGGTGCGCAGCGAGGAGAGGTCGTACGCGGCGAAGTCCGGCAGGTTCAGCTCGGCGATGAACATGGTGGGCACGCCGTACAGCGAGGTGCAGCGCTCCTGCTGGACGGCGGTCAGCACGGCGGCGGGCTCGAAGGACGGGCCCGGGATCACGATGCAGGCGCCGTGCGAGGTGATGGCGAGGTTGCCCATCACCATGCCGAAGCAGTGGTAGAAGGGCACCGGGAGGCAGACCCGGTCCGCCTCGGTGTAGGCGATCGTCTCCCCCACGAAATAGCCGTTGTTGAGGATGTTGTGGTGGGAGAGCGTCGCCCCCTTGGGGAAGCCCGTGGTGCCCGAGGTGTACTGGATGTTGATCGGGTCGTCGCAGGACAGCTCCGCCTCACGGGCGGCGAGTTGCTCCCGGCCGACGGCGGGCGCGGCGGCGGTCAGCTCGTCCCAGGTCGGGTCGCCGATGTAGTGGACGGCGCGCAGGTCCGGGCAGTCGGCGCGGACCTGGTCGACGAGGGTGCGGTAGTCGCTGGTGCGGTGGGAGAGCGAGGCGACCAGCAGGGAGATGCCGGCCTGCTTGAGGACGAACTCCACCTCGTGGGCGCGGTAGGCCGGGTTGATGGTGACCATGACGGCCCCGATCCGGGCCGTGGCGTACTGCACGAGCACCCACTCGGGGCAGTTGACCGCCCAGATGCCGACCCGGTCGCCCTTCGCCACCCCCGACGCCATCAGCGCGCGGGCCAGCTCGTCGACGTCCGCGGCGAATTCCGTATACGTCCAGCGGCGGCCGGACACCACGTCGACCAGTGCTTCACGGTCGCCGTGCGCGGCGACCGTACGGTCGAGGTTGCGGCCGATGGTGTCGCCGAGCAGCGCGGTGTCGCCGGTGCCGTGTGCGTAGGACAGCTCGTGTGACGGCTCGCTCACTTCAGGTCCCCCTCGTCGAACTCGGCGCCGCCGCCCAGGGCGGTGCGTTCGCGGAGCTCGATGCGGCGGATCTTGCCCGAGACGGTCTTGGGCAGTTCCGCGAACTCCAGCCTGCGGATGCGTTTGTACGGGGCGAGGACCGCCCGGGAGTGCTCGAAGAGGACCTTCGCGGTGTCAGGGCCCGGCTCCCAGCCCTCCGCGAGCACGACGTACGCCTTCGGGACGGCGAGGCGGAGCGGGTCGGGGGCGGGCACGACGGCGGCCTCGGCGACCGCCTCGTGCTCCAGCAGGGCGCTCTCCAGCTCGAACGGTGAGATCTTGTAGTCGGAGGCCTTGAACACGTCGTCGGCGCGGCCCACATAGGTGATGTAGCCGTCCTCGTCCCGTGCGCCGATGTCGCCGGTGCGGTAATAGCCTCCGGCCATCGCCTCGGCGGTGCGGTCCGGGTCGCCGTGGTAGCCGGTCATCAGGCCGACGGGGTGGTCGGCCAGGTCGAGGGAGATCTCGCCCTCGGCCGCTCCGGGCCGGCCGGTGACCGGGTCGAGGAGCTCGACGGTGAAGCCGGGGCTGGGGCGGCCCATGGAGCCGGTCTTGAGGAGCTGGCCGGGGGTGTTGGCGACCTGGACGGCGGTTTCCGTCTGGCCGAAGCCGTCCCGGATGGTGACGCCCCACTCCCGCCGGACCGTCTCGATGACCTCCGGGTTCAGCGGCTCCCCGGCCGCGACGACCTCGCGCGGCGGCACCTTCAACTGGCTCAGGTCGGCCTGGATGAGCATCCGCCAGACGGTGGGCGGGGCGCAGAAGCTCGTGATGCCCGAGCGGTCCATCTCGGCCATCAGACGGCCCGCGTCGAAGCGGGTGTAGTTGAAGATGAAGACGGTGGCCTCGGCGGTCCACGGGGCGAAGAGGTTCGACCAGGCGTGCTTGGCCCAGCCGGGCGAGGAGATGTTCAGATGGACGTCGCCGGGCCTGAGCCCGATCCAGTACATCGTCGACAGGTGGCCCACCGGATAGGACACATGGGTGTGCTCGACCAGCTTGGGGCTGGCGGTGGTACCGGAGGTGAAGTAGAGCATCAGCGGCTCGTCCGCGTCCGTCTCCCGGCCGGGCGTGAACGCCGCGGGCGCCTCGGCCACCCCCGCGTACGGCAGCCAGCCCGTCACCTCCTCGCCCACCGCGATCCGGGTGTAGTCCCCGGGCACCTCGTCGAACTTCGCGGTGTCCGCGTCCCGCACCAGCACATGGCGCACCCGGCCGCGCTCCACCCGGTCGCGCAGGTCGGCGGGGCCGAGCAGCGGGGTGGCGGGGATGACGACGGCGCGCAGCTTCATCGCGGCGAGGGCGGTCTCCCACAGCTCGACCTGGTTGCCGAGCATCACGAGGATGCGGTCGCCCTCCCGTACGCCCTGCGCCTTCAGCCAGTTGGCGGCCCGGTCGGAGCGCTCCGACATCGCCGCGAAGGACACCTCGGTGCGCCGGCCGTCCTCCTCCACGATGTGCAGGGCGGTGCGGTCGTTGTTCTCGGCGATGACGTCGAACCAGTCCAGCGCCCAGTTGAAGTGGTCCGCCCGGGGCCAACGGAAGCCCGCATACGCGGTGTCGTAGTCCTCGCGGTGCGCCAGCAGGAAGTCCCGGGCGGCCCGGAACGTCTCGGTCGCGCTGGTTGCCGACATGTGTCCTCCTCGTTGCGGACCGGTCGCTTAACATCATGTAAAAGTGACCCAGGTCTCACCACCCCCGGACGGGGGTGGTCCCCTCCCTCGTCCGGGGGAGACGACACGGGCCGGGTGGAGGGGCGTCGGAGTGCCGGAACCGGTCGATGCGGTCGAGATGCAGGCGGCACTGTTGAGGCTGCGCCGCACCAGCGGGCTTCCCGTGGTGTTCGGTGGCCTCCTGTCCGACGCGCGCCACGCACGGATCGCCGAGTTGAACGGGGCGCAGACCAGCGCGCTGCGGGGCCTGGTCATCTCCGCCGGGAGCGGTCTGGGCGGCAAGGCCATCGCGCTGTCCCGACCCTGTGCGGTGACGGACTACGCCTCCTCGCGCCACATCAGCCACGAGTACGACGCGGCGGTGGCGGCTGAGGGGCTGCGCTCGGTCGTCGCGGTCCCCGTCGTCGTACGGCGGGCGGTGCGGGGCGTGCTGTACGGGGCGCTGCGCACACCGGTCACGCTCGGCGACCGGACGTTCGACGCGGTGGTGGCGGCGGCCCGTGATGTGGAGCAGTCGCTCGCGGTACGGGACGAGGTGCGGCGGTTGCTGGCGGCGGGCCGGGAGCAGGTGTGCGATCCGGGACCGGTGCCCGGCGCCTGGGAGGACGTGCGCGAGGCCCACCGCGAACTGCGCGCGCTGGTCCCCAGGGTCGTCGATCCGGCGCTGCGCGACGAGCTGTTGGAGGTCTGCGGGCGGCTGGCCTCGGCGTCGGGGTCCCAGGCGCCCGCGGCCCGGGAGGTCCGTCTCGCGCCACGCGAGGTGGACGTGGTGGCGTGTGTGGCGGCGGGCGCGACGAACGCGGCGGCGGCCGAGCGGCTGGGGCTGCGGCCCGAGACGGTGAAGGGGTATCTGCGTTCGGCCATGCGGAAGTTGGGGGCGCACACCAGGCTGGAGGCGGTGGTGGCGGCCCGCCGGGCGGGGCTGCTGCCCTGAGCCGCGGGGCGTGGGTCGTGGGCTCCGGGCCGGCGAGTCGTGAGCCGTGGGCTCTGGGCCGGCGGGTCGTGGGCTCTGGGTCGTGGGTCGTGGCCTCTGGGCCGGCGGGTCGCGGCCCGTGGGGCGCGGCCCGAGGGTCGTGGGCCGTGGCGCTCTCAGGCCCCGAAGTCCAGGAACGTTCCGAACCGGATGTCGTGGTCCGTCGCGTCCGTCATCACGGCCAGCATCCGCGCCGCCTCCTCGGTGATCTCCGCGCGCTCCTGGCGGGCCAGGCTCCGGAGCGGCTGGACGGTCAGGAGCGCCGCGCCGCCCTCGCGTTCGATGCGCCAGACCGCGTCGAAGAACCCGTCGACGAGCACGGACCCGTACGCCTGGTTGCCCACCCCGTTGCGCCCCTTGTTCACCGCGGGGATGACGCGGGTGCGGTCGGCGTGGCCGAGGAGGACGTTGTCGAACTCGGGCAGGAAGCGCGGCGGGGCCGGGGTGTCGGGGTCCGGGCGCGGGGCGTCGGGAAGGTCGAAGAGCTCGACGCCCCGCTCGTCGCGGAAGGTGAGCAGCCGGGGCCGGAGCCGTTCGAAGACCTCCTTCGTGCGGGTCAGGCCCGCCCATGACTGGAAGTCCATCACCGAGGCGGGGCCGAACGCGCCGAGGTAGCGCAGCACGGTGGCGTCAGGTGCGGGCACGGGCGAGGCGGGCCGGCCGAGCCAGTGCTCCACGGTGGTCAGGGCGACCTGCCCGCTGCGGCCCCACAGGCCGCGCGGGGTGACCTGGACCAGCGGCAGCAGACAGCGGGCGGCGACGGTGAGCGCGAGCGGGTCGGCGTCCGGCCAGTGCGCGAGGAGTTCCTCCCGCAGCTCCTTGACCGGGCGCGGGCGCTCCTGGACCAGCTCCTCGGCCACCGCCGCGAGCCGGTCCAGGTCCACCCCCTCCAGCCCGCGCCGGAAGCTCTTCAGCTCCCGCTCGCGTACCGCCTGCACCAGCGGGCGCAGGGTGAGCGCGTCGTCCGCCGTATGGGTGTGGAGGGTGGAGCGCAGGGTGACGATCCGGACCACCTCGCGGGACTCCATCAGGGCGGACAGCTCCGCGGGGTCGAAGTCCGCGAGCCGGGCGTACAGCTGGAAGTACGGCGGTTTGGTGTTCTGCGCCTGGAGCCCGAGGAGGTGGGTGACCGCGTCCTTCGCGGACATCGGTGACCTGCGCAGCAGGAGCTGACGGTCCAGGGTCGCCCGGTTCAGCGCCCGGACGGGGAGGACGGCGGGGTGTGCGGCGGTGCGGTGCGTCTTCGCGGCCATGGTTCGCACGCTACCGGTGCTTGCGGTCAGCTATGGTCCGCAAGCGGCGGAGCACGCTCCTCACGCCCATCGGCGGCAGACGCGCGTCTACGCCCACCGGACCGTGCGGCGGACACGC
The DNA here is from genome assembly GCF_010548505.1 of Streptomyces sp. SID14515. NCBI lineage: Bacteria > Bacillati > Actinomycetota > Actinomycetes > Kitasatosporales > Streptomycetaceae > Streptomyces > Streptomyces sp. SID14515. Next base: position 21,488 of record NZ_JAAGMH010000140.1, read on the forward strand.
GTTACGCCCACCGGACCCGTGCGTCGGGCGGCCCGGCCGGGGCGGCTCCATGATGAACCGGTGATCAGTGTCCTGTTCGCCGTCCTCACCGCGATCAGCAACGGCTCCGCCTCGGTGCTCCAGCGCCGGGCGGCGATGCGGGTGCCCGACAGCGAGGCGATGCGGCTGTCGTTGATCGGTCATCTGCTGCGTCAGAAGGTGTGGCTGGCCGGCATCGGGCTGGTGATCGTGGCGGCCGTCTGTCAGGCGGTCGCCCTGGCCACCGGGCCGATCGCGGTGGTCCAGCCGATCTTCGTGATCGAGCTGCCCGCCACACTGCTGATCGCCGGGTACGTGATGCGGATGCGGGTGGACCGGACCGTCTGGTACGGGGTCGCGGCGGTCACGGTCGGCCTCGCGCTCGGCATGGCGTCGGCCGCGCCGGTCGAGGGCACCGACACGGTCCGGGACGCGGCGTGGATTCCCGCGTTGCTGCTGACCGGGGTGTTCGAGGCGGTGCTGATCGGCTCCGCGCTCCGGACGCGCGGCAATCCCCGGGCGGCCCTGCTGGGGCTGGCCGCCGCGTGCGGCTACGCGCTGACGGCCGCTCTGATGAAGGACGCGATGGCGAACCTCGACGACGGCGGGGCTCTCGCGCTGCTGGCGTCCTGGCAGCTGTACGCCACGGCGGCGGCCGGGGTGGGCGCCCTGTTCCTGCTCCAGAACGCTCTTCAGGCGGGCAGCCTGGTGGCGGTCCAGCCGATGCTCACCCTGGGGGACGCGCTGATCAGCGTCCTGTACGGGGTGACGCTGTTCGACGAGCGGTTGCGGACCGGCTGGTGGCTGCTGCCCGAGCTGGCGGCGCTGGCCCTGATCGCCACGGGCTGCGTACGCCTGGCCCGTACGCCGCTGGCCAGAGGCACGCTCGCACCGCCGCCACCGCCGCCGCGCGCGCGGTAGCCGGGCCGGCTCAGCGGGTGGGCGCGAAGTCGCCGTGGACCTCATGGGCGCCGCTCGCCGCCGTCGCCCTGGCCCGGTACACGTCCGCGCCGGCGTCGCGGCCGCCGGAGGCATGGTCGTACTGTCCGGCGAAGACATGCGTCCCGGCCGGCACCGTCCGTCCCGGCCTGAGCGTCCAGCGGTAGACGAGCATGCCGTCGCGTTCGTGCACGGAGAGGTCGAAGTCCGCCGCCGGCCGGGTCTCCCACCGCCCGGTGCTCCGCACGCGTTCCGTCCGGGCGACGAACAGCTCCACGGTGAGCGCGGTGAGCGGCTCCTGCGTCTTGAGCGTGACATTGCTCTGGGCCCAGTGGACGTTGTCGTCCGGGGCGACGGAACCGTCCGCCCAGAGCGGACCGTCCGTGGTGCGGCTCCGTCCCGGCACCGGCGGGCGGCTGTCGCCGGTCGCCGGGGGTGTCGCGGCGGGGGTCTCGGGCAGCGCTCCGGTGGACACCTTCCGCGCACCGGTCGTGTCCTCCTGTACGAGCGAGGTGACGGCGGCTCCGCCGATCACGCACACCGCGGCGGCGGCGACCGCCGCGAGGGCCACA
>NZ_JAAGMH010000146.1:0-4826 GCF_010548505.1 Streptomyces sp. SID14515
CGAGCAGCCAGCCCCGCAGCCACCCCCGGCTCCCCGGCCAAAGGCCGCAGACGCTCAGCCCACGCACCCAACGCAGACTCCGACCGAGCCGACAACAACCACGGCTCCACACCAGCAAGCCCAGACACAGCCGGCACAACAGACGTAACAGGCACAGGAACAGACAGCTCAGGCGCCTGCTCCAGAATCACGTGCGCGTTCGTCCCACTGATCCCGAACGACGACACACCCGCCCGACGCGGACGCCCCACCTCAGGCCAGACACGCTCCTCCGTCAACAACTCGACCGCACCCGCCGACCAGTCCACATGCGACGACGGCTCATCCACATGCAACGTCCGCGGCAACACCCCATGCCGCATCGCCATCACCATCTTGATCACACCAGCCACACCAGCAGCAGCCTGCGTATGACCCAGATTCGACTTCAACGACCCAAGCCACAGCGGCTCCTCACGCCCCTGCCCATACGTCGCCAACAACGCCTGCGCCTCAATCGGATCACCCAACGTCGTACCCGTACCGTGACCCTCCACCGCATCCACATCAGAAGACGACAACCGCGCATTCGCCAACGCCTGCCGAATCACCCGCTGCTGCGAAGGACCATTCGGCGCCGTCAACCCATTCGACGCACCATCCTGATTAACCGCACTCCCCCGCACCACCGCCAGCACACGATGCCCAAGACGCTCCGCATCCGACAACCGCTCCAACAGCACCAGGCCGACACCCTCGGCCATACCAGTGCCATCAGCCGCATCAGCAAACGCCTTACACCGACCATCCCCAGCCAACCCGTTCTGCCGGGAGAAGGCGACAAACGTAGCCGGACTCACCATTGCAGTGACCCCGCCGGCCAGGGCGAGGGTGCACTCACCGTTACGCAGCGACTGCGCGGCCAGATGCAGCGCCACCAACGACGACGAACACGCCGTATCCACACTGATCGCCGGACCCTCAAGACCCAGCGTGTACGCGACCCGACCGGAAATGACGCTGCCGGAGTTCCCTGTCATGGCATAGCCCTCTACGCCGTCGGGGCTCGCTGCTCCGCTGGAGAGGAGAGCTCCGTACTCCTGGGCCATGACTCCGGCGAAGACTCCGGTCCGGCTGCCCCGCAACGATGCCGGATCGATCCCCGACCGCTCGAACGCCTCCCACGACGTCTCCAGCAACAACCGCTGCTGCGGATCCATCGCCACCGCTTCCCGCGGCGAAATCCCGAAGAAGCCCGGGTCGAAACCAGCTACGTCATCCAGGAACCCGCCTACTCGGACGTACGACGTCCCCGCGTGGTCAGGGTCCTCGTGGTACAGCCCGGCCAGGTCCCATCCTCGATCGTCGGGGAACTCGGCAATCGCGTCTCCGCCTTCAGATATCAACTGCCATAGTTCCTCGGCCGAACCGATGCCTCCGGGGTAACGGCAGGCCATGCCCACGATCGCAATCGGCTCATCAGCTGCTGCCACTACGGTAGGTGCGATGGGCTCGGTCCGGTCACCGGCCAGCTCCGCCCAGAGGTGCCGTGCCAGCGCCTCCGGAGTCGGGTAGTCGAAGACCAGCGTGGCCGGCAGCCTCAGGCCCGTAACGTGACCAAGCCGGTTGCGCAACTCGACCGCGGTGACCGAATCGAAGCCCAGATCTCGGAACGCCTGGCTGGTGTCCACCAGAGTGGGCGACGGGTGTCCCAGCACCGTGGCCACCTCGGCCCTGAGCACCTCGGTCAGTTCGGCCTCGTCCCGGAACCGAGGTACGGTGCCGCCGCTTTCCGTGGACCTGGGCCGTGGCGTGCGGATTAGGCCACGCAGCAAGGGAGGCACCGAGGGCTGTTTACGCAGGGTGGGAAGGTCGAGCCGGACCGGCACCAGGGTCGCGGCGTCGCTTGCCAGCGCGGTGTCGAGCAGAGCCAGTCCGTCCTCGGCGGACAGGGGGAGGATCCCCGCCCGGCCGATCCGGGCGTGGTCCGCCTCCCCGAGAGCAGCCGTCATACCGCCACGCTCGGCCCACAGGCCCCAGGCAAGAGAGGTGGCGGGCAGGCCCTGCGTGTGCCGCCATTCCGCCAACGCGTCCAGGTAGGCGTTGGCAGCGGCGTAGTTGGCCTGACCGACGCTGCCGAAAGTCCCCGCCGCCGAGGAGAAGAGACAGAACGCGGCCAGGTCCATGTGTTGGGTCAACTCATGCAGGTTCCAGGCCGCGCTTGCCTTGGGACGCAGTACCGTTTCCAGCCGGTCGGGGGTCAGTTCGGTGAGCACACCGTCGTCGAGTACGCCTGCTGTATGCACCACGGCGGTCAGCGGATGCTCGGTCGGGATGGCGTCCAGTACGGCGGACAGTTCGTCACGATCTGCCACGTCGGCAGTGGCCAGCGTCACTTCGGCGCCCAGCTCGGACAGTTGTGTCACCAAGTCCTCGGCTCCGGGGGCGTCCGCGCCACGACGGCTCAGCAGGATCAAGTGCTTGATGTGGTGTTCGGCCACCAAGTGCCTGGCGACCAGGCGTCCGAGGACACCGGTCCCACCGGTGATGAGCACGCTGCTCTGTGGATCCAGCGCCCGGGCCGAGGGCTGGGCCTGCCGAGTGACCCGTGCCAGGCGCGGCACGTACGCCGAGCCCTTCCGCACCGCCAGCTGTGTCTCGCCCGTCACCAGAACAGCGGGCAGTGCCCGGACCGATTCCTCGTTGCCGTCGAGGTCGAGCAGCACGAACTGGTCAGGGTGTTCGGACTGCGCCGAGCGGACCAGGCCCCACACCGGCGCATCCACCAGCGAGGGGGCATCGGAGTGCACCGCATTGTGCGTGATCAGCACCAGTCGGCTACGCGTAGACCGCTCCTCGGCGAGCCACCACTGCATTATCTCCAGTGTCCGGGCACAGGACTCACCCGGGCTCGTCGCGCCGACGGCCGGAGCGGCCAGGATCAGGTCTGCTTCCTCATACGCTTCGGCGAGCTGGATACCGGCGGCCGTCAGGGCGTCGGCCAGGCCGGTGTCATGGGCGGCGGCCCGGAAGGCCGCGTGGTCGGCCGACGGGCTCGGCACAGCGGTCCACTCCACCTCGAGCAGTGGCGGCAGCTTCTGCTTTGAGAGCACGTTGCCTGTGGAGACCGGCCTCAGGGCCAGAGAATCCACGGTCGCGATCACGGTGCCATTGCCGTCCGCGACCAGCAGAGACAGCGTGCCGGGGTGGCTGGACTCGGACAGTCGCACCCGCAGCCTTGTTGCGCCGGAAGCGTAGAGCGACACACCGCTCCAGGAGAAGGGAAGTTGGGCGGCGCCACCCCCGTCCCCGAGACCCATCACATGGAGTGCCGCATCCAGGAGCGCGGGATGCAGGCCGTAGCGGTCGGCCTCATCGAGTGGTTCGGGCACGATTTCGGCAAACAAATCCGTTCCCCGGCGCCAGACCGCGCCTACGCCCTGGAACGAGGGTCCGTAATCCAGCCCCAGATCTGCCAGCCGACCATACAGCCCGTCAGTATCCACCGGAACAGCATCCTGGGGCGGCCATGTCCGGAGCTCGGTCGGTTGCGCTGCGTCAGCGACGGTCAGAGTGCCACTGGCATGGCGGATCCATGGTTCGTCATGATCGGAGCCCTCCTGCTGCCCGTAGACGGTCAGTGCCCGGCGCCCGGCCGAATCGGGACCCTCCAGCACCAGTTGCAGGTTGACCGTGTCCGCATCGTCCAGCACCAGTGGGGTGTGCAGGGTCAGCTCTTCGATTCGCCCGCAGTCCACCTGGTCGCCGGCTCGGATGGCGAGCTCGACGAATGCTGTGCCGGGCAGGATGGCCGTGCCCTCAACAACATGATCAGCAAGCCAGGGATGTGTACCAAGAGAAAGCCGACCGGTGAAAAGCACCCCATCACCATCGGCCAACGTCACCGCTGCACCCAGCAACGGATGACCCAGACCATTCAGACCAAGACCGGCCGCATCCGTAACACCCGCAGACCGCGGCAACCAGTAACGCTGATGCTGGAATGGATAGGTAGGCAGATCAACACGCGGACCCGCCGGCACCAACGACGACCAATCCACCTCCACCCCATGAACCCACGCCTCGGCCACACTGGCCACAACCCGATCCCAACCCCCCTCACCACGACGCAACGTACCCAACGCCACCGCATCAACCCCCGCCTCATCAAAACCCTCGACAAGACCAGGAACCAACACAGGATGCGGACTCACCTCCACAAACACACCGAACCGCTGCTCCAGCACAGCATCAACCGCCGACCGGAAACACACCCGCTCCCGCAAATTCCGATACCAATAATCACCCCCAAGCTCCGCACCACCCACCAAACCACCCGTCACCGTGGAATAAAACGGCACCACCGAATCCCGCGCCTCCACCCCCTCCAACAAACCCAACAACTCCGACTCAAGCGCCTCCACCTGCGAAGAATGCGACGCATAATCCACAGACACCCGCCGCACCCGAACCCGCTCGGCCTCACACACACCGAGCAACTCCTCCAACGCAGCAACATCCCCCGACACCACCACCGACCCAGGACCATTCACCGCCGCAACCGACAACCGCCCAGGCCAACGACCAACCAACCCCTCCACCTCAACCAACCCAGCACCAACCGAAACCATCCCCCCCGAACCCGCCAACCGCCTCCCGATCAACCCACTACGCAACGCCACCACACGCGCCGCATCCTCCAAAGACAACACACCCGCCACACACGCAGCCGCGATCTCCCCCTGCGAATGCCCCACCACCGCACCAGGCACCACACCACACGACCGCCACACCTCAGCCAACGACACCATCACCGCCCACAACGCCGGCTGCACCACATCCACCCG